>CAZNMV010000177.1:0-6825 GCA_964573835.1 uncultured Aestuariivita sp.
GAGCAGCCGTTCGAGAAGTGCGGTGTGGATCGCCTCCTTCGAGGGGAAGTAATAGAGCAGGTTGGGCTTGGACAGCCCCGCCTCGGCTGCGATCTGGTCGATGGTGGTGCCGCGGAAGCCATGGGTCGAGAACACCTCGAGCGCGGCATCGAGAATCGCCGCGCGGTTCTTCGCCTGGATGCGGGTGCGCGGACGCGCTGCCGGTTTTGCGGTCATCAGCCTCATTTCCGGGCAGGTATCTGGCCGGGACGCAAGCTCAATTCTTGACTGGTCCGACCCGAGTGGTAGCGTGACTTTGACCGTTTGGTCAAATCGTTTGATCGCGACCGGGAGACAGGCCCGTAGGGGCCGGGGGTGGACATGGCAGCACCGGGTGCAAACCTGAAGATCGACGGCGAACGCCTGTGGGACAGCCTGATGGAGATGGCGAAGATCGGCCCCGGCATTGCCGGTGGCAACAACCGCCAGACCCTGACGGATGAGGACGCGCAAGGCCGCGCGCTGTTCCAGCGCTGGTGCGAAGAGGCCGGCTGCACCATGGGTGTCGACGAGATGGGCAACATGTTCGCCCGCCGCGAAGGGGCCGACCCCGACGCGCTGCCGGTCTATGTGGGCAGCCATCTCGACACCCAGCCGACGGGGGGCAAGTATGACGGAGTGCTCGGTGTGCTGGGCGGGCTCGAGGTCATCCGCACGCTGAACGATCTCGGGATAAGGACCAAACATCCCATCGTCGTCACGAACTGGACGAACGAGGAGGGCACGCGCTATGCCCCCGCCATGCTGGCGAGCGGCGTCTTCGCGGGGCGGCATACGCTCGACTGGGCCTATGACAGGGTCGACGCGAAGGGAAAGCGCTTCGGCGACGAACTCGAACGCATCGGCTGGAAGGGGACCGAGAAGGTCGGCGCGCGGAAGATGAAGGCCTTCTTCGAGCTGCATATCGAACAGGGCCCGATCCTCGAAGTCGAAGGCCGCGAGGTCGGCGTCGTCACCCATGGGCAGGGCCTGCGCTGGATCGAATGCACCATCACCGGCAAGGAAAGCCACACAGGCTCGACCCCCATGCACATGCGGCGCAATGCCGGACGGGGTCTCGCGCTGGTGACCGAACTGGTGCACGAGATCGCGATGGCGAACCAGCCGAACGCCGTGGGCGCCATCGGCCATATCGACGTCTACCCCAACAGCCGCAACATCATCCCCGGGCGCGTCGTCTTCACCGTCGACATGCGCACGCATATCCTGCCGAAGCTGAACGCCATGGTGGCGGACCTGTTGGAGCGCGCGCCGAAGCTTTGCGAAGAGATCGGCGTCAGCTTCGAGGCGCAGATCGTCGGCCAGTTCGACCCACCCGCCTTTGACGAAGATTGCGTGAATGCGATCCGGCAAGCGGCTGAACGGCTTGGATATTCGCACATGGACATCGTCAGTGGTGCCGGCCATGACGCCTGCTGGATCAACGACGTGGCGCCCACCGCCATGGTCATGTGCCCCTGCGTCGACGGCCTGTCGCACAACGAGGCGGAAGAGATCAGCCCCGAATGGGCGCGCAAGGGGGCGGACGTTCTGTTCCACGCGGTGGTCGAGACCGCCGAAATCGTTGGATGAGCATCGAGATCATCGGCCCGGCCCAGATCGAGGCGATGCTGGATGCCGAAGAGGCCGCCTACGACATCGCGCCCGCCGGAGCGACCCAGACGCTCGCCGCTTTCCGCGCGGCCCGGCGCAGGCCGCGGCTGGTCACGGTGAATTTCTCGGGTGGGATCACGCAGAAATGCTGGTCGGTCACGCGGACGAACGGCGATTACCGCGTGATCTACCTGCCGTTGGCGGGGTATTTCTCGCTTTGCGTGGAATCGGATTTCGGGCCGCTCGATATCGGGGTGCACGGGCCGGCCATTGCCTGCTTCAATTCGGTCTGAGGGGGGATCATGGATCGCAGCTTTGCCCAGCAACTGGCTGTTTTCGCGGCGATCTTTCTGGTTCTTCAGATCGCCTTCGACCTCTGGCAGGGGATCGCGATCACGCCTCAGGTCTTTCTCATGCGGCTGGTGAGCGCGCTGGTCATCACCGCCATCTACGGCCTTCTGATCCGGGTCTTCCGCAAGCGTAACGAACGGGGAGAATAAGCGATGTCCACCATCATCAAGAACGGCACCGTCGTCACGGCGGACCTGACCTACAAGGCCGATGTCCGCATCGAGGGCGGGCGCATCACGGAAATCGGGCCCGACCTGAAGGGGGGCAGCGAACTCGACGCCACGGGCTGCTACGTCATGCCCGGCGGCATCGACCCGCATACCCATCTGGAAATGCCCTTCATGGGCACCTATTCCAGCGATGACTTCGAGAGCGGCACGCGCGCGGCGCTGTCAGGCGGGACCACGATGGTGGTGGATTTCGTCCTGCCCAACCCGGGTGAAAGCCTGATCGACGGGCTGAAACGCTGGGACAACAAGTCGACCCGCGCCAATTGCGACTACAGCTTCCACATGGCGGTGACCTGGTGGGGCGAACAGGTCTTCAATGACATGAAGACAGTCGTGCAAGACCACGGCATCACCACCTTCAAGCACTTCATGGCCTACAAGGGTGCGCTCATGGTCAACGACGACGAGCTGTTCGCCTCGTTCCAGCGTCTGGCCGAGTTGGGCGGGATCGCCATGGTCCATGCCGAAAACGGTGACGTGGTGGCAGAGCTGCAGGCCAGGCTGATGGCCGAGGGCAATACCGGGCCGGAGGCACATGCCTATTCCCGGCCGCCTCAGGTGGAAGGCGAGGCCGCGAACCGCGCCATCATGATCGCCGATATGGCGGGCGTGCCGCTTTACATCGTGCATGTCAGTTGCGAAGAGGCGCACGAGGCCATTCGCCGCGCGCGCGCCCTCGGCAAGCGCGTCTGGGGCGAGCCGCTTATCCAGCACCTGACGCTGGATGACAGCGAATACGCGCATCCCGACTGGGACCATGCCGCGCGCCGGGTGATGTCGCCGCCCTTCCGCAACAAGCAGCATCAGGACAGCCTGTGGAACGGGCTGATGTCGGGGTCGCTCTCGGTCGTGGCGACGGATCACTGCGCCTTCACCACCGAACAGAAGCGTTACGGGCTGGGCGATTTCACCAAGATCCCGAACGGGACGGGGGGTCTGGAAGACCGGATGCCGATGCTCTGGACCCATGGCGTGGGCACCGGGCGGCTGACGCTGAATGAATTCGTGGCCGTAACATCCACGAATATCGCGAAAATCCTCAACTGCTATCCGAGGAAGGGCGCGATCCTTGTGGGCGCGGATGCCGATATCGTGGTCTGGGACCCCGCGAAGGAAAAGACCATCCACGCCGCGAACCAGCAATCGGCGATCGACTACAACGTCTTCGAGGGTCACAAGGTCAAGGGCCTGCCGCGCTTCACGCTGACGCGCGGCCAGGTCGCCATCCATGACGGCGAGGTGCGCACGCAGGAGGGTCATGGCAAGTTCGTGTCCCGCCCGGGCAACGGCACGGTGAACCGCGCGCTGTCGACCTGGAAGGAGCTGACGGCGCCCCGACCGGTGGAGCGCACGGGCATCCCCGTGACCGGCGTCTGAGGGGATCGGGCAAGCGCATGACCGACAAGGGCGATCCGGTGATCGTGGCAAAGGGCCTGAACCTGACTTTCGAGACAGGCGACGGCCCCGTGCACGCGCTGCGCGATGTGGACCTGACCATCGCGAAGGGCGATTTCGTCAGCTTCATCGGCCCTTCGGGCTGCGGCAAGACGACCTTCCTGCGCGTGGCCGCCGGACTGGAACAGCCCACCGGCGGCACGGTCACCGTCAACGGCATGTCGCCGGACGAGGCGCGGCGCAAGCGCGCCTATGGCTATGTCTTCCAGGCGGCGGGGCTTTATCCCTGGCGCACCATTTCGGGCAACGTGAAGCTGCCGCTCGAGATCATGGGATATGACCGCGCCGAACAGGATGCGCGGGTGAAGAAGGTTCTCGAACTCGTTGATCTGCAAGGGTTCGAGAAGAAGTTTCCCTGGCAATTGTCGGGCGGCATGCAGCAGCGGGCCTCGATTGCCCGGGCGCTGGCGTTCGACGCGGAAATCCTTCTGATGGACGAACCCTTCGGTGCGCTCGACGAGATCGTGCGCGATCACCTGAACGAACAGCTTCTGGCGCTCTGGGCGCGGACGGGCAAGACCATCGGCTTCGTCACCCATTCGATCCCCGAGGCGGTGTATCTGTCGACGAAGATCGTCGTGATGTCGCCGCGGCCCGGCCGGATCACCGACGTGATCGACAGCCCGCTTCCCAAGGACCGCCCGCTCGACATCCGCGACACGCCGGAATTTCTGGCCGTGGCGCACCGGGTTCGGGAAGGCTTGCGGGCGGGGCATGCCTATGACTGAGCGCGGGCCAGGCCGGACCCGACCCTCCGGGGGGAGTTTATCGGGCAAAGTGAAGGGGTGGGGGCGTGCGTAACCTTCTGCCCGTGCTGGCCGTTCTGGGGGCGATCCTTGCGCTGTGGTATCTGGCTGTCGCGCCGATGAACATCCGCGGCGCGCTGGACCAGGCGGAGCGGGCAGGGGCGGTGGTGGTGCCGGAAGGTTCGGCCGTGCGCGCGCAGACAGGGACATGGGCGCTTGTCTTCGCCAATGCCGATCATCTGGGGCTGGCCTATGGGCTGGACCGGCCGCGCCTGCCGACGCCGGGGCAGGTGGCGGAGGAGCTCTGGAAGACGACCGGGGACATGGCGCTGAACGGGCGCGCGATGTCGAAACGATCGCTTCTCTATCATGCCTGGATCACCCTGCAATCGACCTTCTGGGGGTTCCTTCTGGGCACCACGCTGGGCATTCTTGGCGCGGTCGCCATCGTCTATTCCCGCGTCGTGGACATGAGCCTGATGCCCTGGGCGATCATCAGCCAGACGATCCCCATCGTGGCGCTGGCGCCCATGATCATCGTGCTGAGTTCGCAGATGGGGATCGAAGGCCGCGGCGTGCCCAAGGCGATCATCTCGGCTTATCTGTGCTATTTCCCCGTGCTGGTGGGGATGGTGAAGGGGCTGCGGTCGCCTTCTGCCTCGCAGCTTGATCTGCTGAACACCTATAATGCCAATGGCTTGCAGGCCTTCCTCAAATTGCGCCTGCCGGCCTCGGTGCCCTATCTCTTCACCTCGCTCAAGATTGGGGTGGCGGCGGCGCTGGTGGGCACGATCGTGGGCGAATTGCCCACCGGCGCCATAAGTGGCCTCGGCGCGCGCATCCTGATCGGGGACCAGTTCGGCACGCCGCTGGCGATCTGGGCGGCGCTGGTGGCGGCGGCGGTGCTGGCGGGGGCGCTGGTCACGCTGCTCGATGTGGCGCAGCGGGTGACGCTCAGGCGGATGGGGATGCGGGCATGATCTGGCTCTGGGGGGCACTGGCGTTCTGGGCCGTCGCATGGTGGGTCAATGCGCGCATCGCGGCATCCCCGGTGCGCGACACGAAGACGGCGCGGATCTTGGTGCCGGTGCTGTTCGGCGTCACGCTTCTGGTCCTGTGGGAAGGGGTGGTGCGCGCCTTCGGGATCAGCCCGGTGATCCTGCCCGCGCCGTCGGCGGTGGCGCAGACCTTCGCCGCCTCGACCGCGATCCTGTGGGAGGATTTCCGCCAGACCGTGATCAAGGGCGCGATGAGCGGCTTCGCCATCGGAGCCTCTGCCGCTTTCCTCACCGCGATCCTGATCGACCGGTCGGCCTTTCTCACGCGCGGACTGCTGCCCATCGGGAATTTCGTGGCGGCCCTGCCCATCATCGGGATCGCGCCCATCATGGTGAACTGGTTCGGATTCGACTGGCAGTCGAAATCGGCGGTGGTGGTGGTGATGGTGTTCTTCCCGGTTCTCGTGAACACCGTGCAGGGCCTGCGCGAGGCCGATGCGATGCAGCGCGACCTGATGCGCACCTACGGGGCGAGCTATCTGCAGACGCTGGTCAAGCTGCGTCTGCCGGCGGCGATGCCCTTCATCTTCAACGGGCTGAAGATCGCCACGACGCTGGCGCTGATCGGGGCGATCGTTGCTGAATATTTCGGCTCGCCCACGCGCGGAATGGGATTTCGCATTTCCACCGGCGTCGGCAGCTTGTCTATCGATCTGGTCTGGGCTGAGATCGCTGTCGCCGCTCTCGCCGGGACACTATTCTATGGTATCGTGGCATGGATCGAGAAACGGGTGACCTTCTGGCATCCGTCGCAGAGATAACAAGAAACCTTCCCAAGAGGCCGAGCAAAAAACGTTCAACAAGGAGTGGAAGACAATGAGAAACATACTGACCGGAGCGGCCTTCGCGCTCGGCCTGGCAGCCGCCCCCGCCTTCGCGGCGGACGAGGTCAAGCTGCAGCTGAAATGGGTGACCCAGGCGCAGTTCGCCGGATATTACGTCGCCCTCGACAAGGGCTTCTATGAAGAAGAAGGCCTTGACGTCACCATCCTGCCGGGTGGCCCCGACATCGCGCCCACGCAGGTTCTGGCCGGTGGCGGCGCGGATGTGACCGTCGAATGGATGCCCGCCGCGCTGGCGGCACGCGAAAAGGGCCTGCCCATGGTCAACATCGCGCAACCCTTCAAGTCGTCGGGCATGATGCTGACCTGCTGGAAGGATGCCGGGATCGCATCGCCTGCCGATCTGGCCAACCGCACGCTGGGCGTCTGGTTCTTCGGCAACGAGTTTCCCTTCATGTCCTGGATGAGCAGCCTTGGCATTTCCACCGACGGCAAGTCGGCGTCCGGGGTCGAAGTGCTCAAGCAGGGCTTCAACGTCGATCCGCTGCTGCAGCGTCAGGCCGACTGCATC
>CAZNMV010000178.1:0-6822 GCA_964573835.1 uncultured Aestuariivita sp.
GTGACCCATGAACCCGATCCGGTTCCCGGCCCCGGACAGGTGCGCGTGCGCCTCAAGGTCATGACGATCAACCCCGCCGATCTTCTCAACATCGAAGGCCGCTACGGCGCCGAACCCGTCAACCTGCCTGCGACGCCGGGCGTGGGTGCCTATGGCATCGTGGACGCGGTGGGCGAAGGGGTCACGCGCCTTGCCGTGGGCGATGCGGTCCTGCCGGTGGGGGGCGGCCTCTGGGCAGATACGGTTGTCGTGCATGAACGCATGGCCCCGAAAGCCCCCGACGGCGCCGACCCCGAACAGGCCGCGATGATGCGCGCCAACCCCGCCACGGCCGAGATCATGCTGAGCGGGATCGTGGCGCTGTCGCCCGGCGACTGGTTGGTGCAGAACGCGGCCAATTCGGCGGTGGGACGCCTCGTCATCCGCTATGCGCGCGAGAAGGGGTTGAAAACCGTCAACATCGTGCGCCGCCCCGATGTGGTGGGCCATCTTGTCGCCGATGGGGCTGATGCGGTGATCGTGGACGACGGCGGCGACCTGACCGCCGCCATCCGCGCCACCACCGGCAGCACCGCGCCGCGCCTCGCGCTCGACGCGGTGGGGGGGCGGGCCACGGCGGCGCTGGCCGCTGCGGTCGCCGATCGCGGTACGGTCGCGGTCTACGGGCTTCTGTCAGGCATGGACTCGCGCGTCGGCGCGCGCGATCTCGTCTTCCGCGGGGTCAATGTGCGGGGCTTCTGGCTGGCCGACTGGTACGCGCAGGCAACCCCCGATCAGATGCGCGACCTGCATGCGGTTCTCACCGCCAAGCTTGCCGCGGGCGACACCCTTCAGGCGGTCGATGCCCGCTATCCCCTCTCGCGCGTCAAGGAGGCCGTCGCCCATGCCGCGCGCGGCGGGCGCAATGGCAAAGTCCTGCTGACAGGAGACTATGATGCGTGACGTCTATGTGATCGCGACCTCGTCCACCGCTTTCGGCAAGCGCCCGCAGGACGGCTTCAAGGACCTCACGCGCGAAGCCTATCTCGCCTGTCTCGCGGATGCGGGCTGGGAGGATGGCGCGCCCATCGAACAGGCCTGGTTCGGCAATTGCGGCATGGGCACCTTCGGGCAGCGCAACATCCGCGGGCAGGTCTGTTTCACGCCCTTGGTGCGCGAGGGGCTCTTCCCCGAACGCGTGCCCATCATCAACGTCGAAGGCGGCTGCGCCACGGCGTCGATGGCCTTTCACGGCGCGTGGAAGGACGTCGCCTCGGGCGACATGGAGGTGTCGCTGGCCATCGGCGTGGAAAAGACTTTCTTTCCCGGTGACGCCGCGCGCACGCTCGAAATCTTCGAAGGCGGCATCGACCAGATCGACCCCGCGGAATGGCACGCCTACTACGCCGCGCGCGGCGAGGAATCGGGCAAGCCCTTCGCGCCCAATGCGGGCGGCGGCACGGTCTTCATGGACACCTACGCCATGCAGGCCGCCTGGCACATCAAGCACCGCGGCACGCGGCGCGACCAGATCGCGATGGCCGCGTCGAAGAACCACTGGCACGGGTCGATGAACCCCAAGGCCCAATACCGCTTCGAGGTCCCGGTCGAGGACGTTCTGGCCGACCGCGAGGTGTCCTGGCCGCTGACGCGGTCGATGTGCGCGCCCATCGGCGACGGGGCGGCGGCGGCGATCCTTGTCTCCGAAGACGTGCTCGCCCGTCAGCCGCAAGCGGTGCGCGACCGCGCGGTGAAGGTGCGCGCCTCGGTCCTCACCGGGGGCAAGTACCGCGCGGCGGATGAACCGGGCCTGAGCCAGATGGCGGCGCAGAAGGCCTATGCCAAATCAGGGCTGGCGCCTGCCGATATCGACCTTCTCGAAGTCCACGACGCGACATCCTTCTGCGAGATCTTCCAGCTGGAAATGCTGGGCTTTGCAGAACCGGGCGGCGGAGGCGCGCTGATCGAAAGCGGGGCGACAACGCTTGGCGGGCGGTTGCCGGTGAACCTCTCGGGGGGGCTTGTCTCCAAGGGTCACCCGGTGGGCGCGACGGGTCTGTCGATGATCGACGAGCTGACCCAGCAGCTGCGCGGCGAGGCGGGCGCCCGCCAGACGGGGCGCGCGCGCATCGCCATGGCCGAAAACGGCGGCGGCGTCATCGGCTTCGACGAGGCCGCCTGTTCGGTCATCATCCTCGAAGGGCAGGGCGTCTAGGGCCCTGAGATCATGGTTCGTCCGTGATCCGCCGCCGACCGGCGGCACCCTCGGTCAGAAGGCGCTGGGCGTCGCCCGTCACCATCAGGTCGCAGAACAGCGTGCGTTCCGCCGCCAGCACCTCGGGGTCGGGCGCGACGGCCCGGCGCACCAGCGACTTGATGTGCTGGAGCGCGCGGGGGGGCTTGCCCGCCAAACGCTCCGCCATCTCCATCGCCACCGCTTCGGCGTCGGGCACGCAGTCCACGGCAAGCCCCGCCGCCACCATCCCCTCAGACGTCAGCGTCTCACCGGTGAGCGTCATGTGCAGCGCGCGGGGCAGCCCCGCAAGGCGCGGCAGGCGCTGCGTGCCGCCTGCACCGGGCAGGATGCCGAGGTTGATTTCCGGCAGCCCGAACTGGAAGTCGCCCGCCTGCACGATCCGCATGTCGCAGGCCAGCGCAAGTTCGAACCCGCCGCCCATCGCCGTGCCGCCCATCGCGGCGATGTAGATCACGCGGCCCGCTTCCATTGTCCGCATCGCGGTGTGAATGGCCCCCTCGCGCACCGGGCGGTCTTCGGAGAACGTCATCCCCCGCGCGATCATGCTGCCCGATTGCGGGGCGAGGACCTTCAGATCGTAATGCCGGATGAAGACGCCCGGCAGATCGCCGGTCAGCACGCAGACGCGGATCTCGGGGTCATCCTCGACCCGCTCCACCGCTGCCAGCAGGTCAGCCTCCATCGCGCGGTCCATGAAGCCCTGATCGGGGTTCAGAAACCCCAGCCGCGCCACCGCGCCCGTCACGCTCAGCTCTGCCCGGCCTTCCGTCATCTGCGCCCCCTTTTTGCGGTTCCCGCAGCAACTTGCGCGTTTCGGAATCGAAATTCAAACAAACATTCGCTAGAAATAGTCAGCGCCGTCCCGCACATCTTGTCAGGATGCCGCTGGGCGCATAGTGAGGTTCAACCGCAAGGTGTCCGGGGACAAAAACACGTGGCAAAGACGCAATCGGGGAGAGCCCGCCAGACCAAGACCGGAGACACCGACCGCGCGGCGGACGCGGTCAAGCCCGGCACCGCCCGGCGCAGCAAGCGTGAGAAGGTGCTGAAGACGGCCGCCGAGCTGATCGCGCGTCACGGCTTCGACGGCACCTCGATGCGCGACATCGCGGCGGCGGTCGACATGCTGCCCGGGTCGCTCTACTACCACTTCCCGTCCAAGGAAGACATGCTGATCGACATCCACCAGCGCGTGGTCGAGAGCATGACAGAACGGGTCGAGACCGCCCTTGACGGCGCGACCGACGCCTGGGACCGCCTTGAACGCGCCGCCATCGCCCATCTCGAAGGGCTTCTGGAAAGCGGCAGTCTTGTCACCATCGTGTCGCCCAACTTTCCCAAGGAACGCGAAGAGCTGAACGCCCGGCTCAAGGCCCACCGCAACGGCTACGAGACGATGTTCCAGGACCTCTTCGCCTCGGTCCCCGTGCGCCCGGGTGCCGACCGCCGTCTGATGCGTCTGCAGCTTCTGGGCGCGCTGAACTGGGTGCCGGTCTGGTACAATCCCGGCGGGAGCATCAAGCCCGCCGACATCGCCCGCGGCTTCGTCCGGTCAATCCGCGACGGCTGCGCGGCGGAATAGGCAGGCCCTATCCGCCTCAGATCGACACTTTCGCCAGAAGATCGGCGCGCGTGACCGAGGCCTTCTCGGCGCTCAGCACCACCGATCCGCGGTTCAGCACGGTGAAGCGGTCGGCCAGATCGAAGGCGAAGTCGAAGAACTGCTCGACCAGAACGATGGCGATCTCGCCTTCGCTGCGCAGCTGGGCGATCACGCGGCCGATCTGTTTGATGATGTTGGGCTGGATGCCTTCGGTCGGTTCGTCCAGAAGCAATACGCGCGGCCGCGTGATCAGCGCGCGCGCGATGGCCAGTTGCTGCTGCTGGCCGCCCGACAGGTCGCCGCCGCGGCGATGCTTCATCTCGGCCAACACGGGAAAGAGATCGAAGATGCGGTCGGGGATGCGCCTGTCGCCCGGCGGCAGGCAGGCGAAGCCGGTCTCGAGGTTCTCTTCCACGGTCATCAGGGGAAAGACCTCGCGCCCCTGAGGGACATAGGCGATCCCTGCGCGCGCGGCCTGCACTGCGCCGGGACGGTCGAGCGACCGGCCATCGACCGACAGCGTGCCGCCGCTGAACGGATGCCGCCCCGCGATGGCCTTGAGAAGCGAGGTCTTGCCGACCCCGTTCGTGCCCATGACGGCCGTGATCTGCCCGGTCCAGGCAGTCAGGTCGATCCCGTGGAGGATCTGGCTCTGGCCATAGTGCAATGTCAGTCCGCTTGCCTGCAGCATAACTCAGCGCCCCAGATAGACGTCGATGACGTGCTGGTTCTTCGTGACATGGTCGAGCGATCCTTCCGCCAGAACCGATCCTTCGTGCAGCACCGTCACCTTGCAGTTCAGCCTGCGCACGAATTCCATGTCATGTTCGATCACGAGGACCGCGCGCGTCTGTGCCGCGCGTTTCAGCAGATCGGTGGTGTGTTCGCGCTCTGCCGGGGTCATTCCCGCGGCCGGTTCGTCGATGAGCAGAAGCCGCGGGTCCTGCGCCAGCAGCATCCCGATTTCGAGCCATTGCTTCTGCCCGTGGGACAGATCGCCCGCGCGGCGGGGCAGTTCGGCCGTCAGCCCGATCTCGTCGGCGATCTCGCCGATGCGGGCGGCGTCGGCGGCGCTCTCGCGGAAGAACAGCACGTCGAACGGGCCGCGGCGGTTTTTCAGCGCAAGCGCGATGTTGTCGCGCACGCTCTGATCCTCGAAGACGGTCGGTTTCTGGAACTTGCGCCCGATGCCTGCGCGCGCGATCTCGCTTTCCGACATCGACAGGAGCGACACCGATTTCTCGCCCCAGATGACACGGCCCTCGTCGGGGCGGGTCTTGCCGGTGACGATGTCCATGAAGGTGGTCTTGCCCGCCCCGTTCGGCCCGATCACCGCGCGCAGTTCCGGCTCGGCGATCTGGATCGACAGGTTGTTGATGGCCTTGAACCCGTCAAAGCTGACCGACACGCCCGAAACCTCCAGAAGCGTGCTCATGATTGTTTCCTCACCAGCTTGTCGAAGAGCCCGCCGATGCCCTTGGGAAAGAACAGCGTGACCGCCACGAAGGACAGGCCCAGAAGCACCAGCCACCAGTCGGTCCAGCGGATCGTGTAGAAGCCCAGCGGCACGTCCGGCGCGCCGCCTCCGGTGAACCAGCTTGACAGAAGCGACACGAAGGCCGCGCCGATCACCGCGCCGTAAAGCCGCCCGCGTCCGCCGATGGCGACCCACACCGCGAGGTAGATCGACGCGATGGGTGCGATTTCGGCGGGGTTCACGATGCCCGCCTGCGGATAGTAAAGCGCCCCCGCGATGCCCGCGACGATGGCGGTCAGGGTGAAGACGAAAAGCTTGTAGCTTTCCACGTGATAGCCAAGGAACCGCAGCCGCGCTTCGTCATCCCGGATGGCGCGGATCACGCCCCCCATCTTGCCCGACACGACCCAGGCGAACAGCACATATCCCGCCCCCAGCGCCAGCGCCGAGGCCCAGAGGAACACGACCGAGATGACCGATTGCGAAACCTCTTCGAACCCGGGGATGTTCTGCAGGCCCGACAGGCCGTTGTTGCCGCGCAAGCCGCTGTCGTTCTGGAAGAGGTAGAGCGCCAGCGCCAGCGTCATCGCCTGGGTCAGGATCGACAGGTAGACGCCGGTCACCCGGCTGCGGAAGGCCAGCCAGCCGAACACCAGCGCCAGAAGGCCCGGCACCAGCACCACCATCGCCAATTGCAGGGGCAGGCTGTGGGCAAAGCTCCATATCAGGGGGATCTCCGAGGATCCGACCACGCCGAAGATCTGGGTGCCGATGGCTGCGGTCACCTCCTCCGCGGTCGGGGGCAGGGGCCCGCCCGACAGCGACGCGGTGACGATCTGTTCGGTGCGCGCATACATCAGCCACATGCCGATGGCATAGCCGCCGATCCCGAAGAAGGCGAAATGGCCCAGCGACAGGATCCCGCAATAGCCCCAGACGACATCCATCGCGATGGCGATGAGACACAGGCAAAGCGTCTTGCCCAGCGTCTTGATGAAGCTGGTCGATACCAGCCCGATGCCGAAGCCTTCCGACAGGATCGTGGCGCCCAGCGTCAGAAGCGCCAGCGCCGACAGGAACCACAGGACCGAAGGGTGTCGCGCGATGAAGGGGGTGCGCATGGCCTCAATCCCCCGCCGCGCGGCCTTTGAGGGCGACGATGCCCTTGGGCCGGAACTGGATGAACAGGATGATGAACAGGATCATGTAGGTCTGCGCCGCCAGCGTGTTGCTGGGGTTCAGGAACTCGATCCCCTTCTGCAGAAAGCCGATCAGCGTGGCCCCGGCCAGTGTGCCCCAGACATTGCCGACACCGCCCACGACAACGGTCATGAAGCTTTGCACGATGTAATCGGCGCCCATTTCCGATGTGACCTTGGCGTAAAGTCCGATGGCCACGCCCGCGATCCCCGCGATACCGGACCCGAGGCCGAAAGTCAGCATGTTGATCCGGTCAGGGTTGATCCCCATCGATGCCGCCATGCCGGGGTTCTGGGTCACGGCGCG
>CAZNMV010000179.1:0-6804 GCA_964573835.1 uncultured Aestuariivita sp.
TCGTCGATCAAATGGCCGTACAAACCGTCTTCCGTGGTGCCCGCGCCGATCACGGACCTGGCGTTGTCGCTCAGCGCGGCGATGACGACGCGGTCGGACACGATCAGCGCATGGCTCCCGCCGACGCCTGCCACACCGGCGCCCACACCGACGCCCGCGCCCGCCATGATCGTCGTGGTGTCGCGCGCCGAGATCGTCACCTCGGGCGACGAGATCTCCTGCCTTCCGTCGATGACCGCGCGCGTCAGCCCGTCGTAATTGACCCGCGACATCGCCCCGCCGATGGCCGCCGTGCCGCCCCCGGCGAAGGCCCCGGTGAACAGCCCAGCGCCCAGCGCATTATGGGCCGACACCGTGATCCGGTCCGACGTCAGCGAGCTGGAGCCCCCGCCGCCGCCCTCGTCGCCGAACTCCCCGCCGCCTTCGCCAACATCCGAAGCCTGTCGGCCGATTTCGGCCCGGGCGACGGGGGTCAGGTCGAGAACCCTGTGCGTGCCGCCCAACCCGGCCTGACCGGCGGCGGGCGCGTCCGGCGACAGGCGGCGCTGCAGGATCACGCCGCGGTTGATCGCGCTCAGCTCCAGCGTGTTCCGGGTCGTTGCGGTCGTGTCGTCCTCCACCACCGCCTCGGCGGTCAGGGTGAAGCTGTGCCGCCCGACATCCAGCGCGCCGGCGACGCTGCCGCCGCCCGCGCTTGTTTCCGTGGTGATCGCCCAGTCGCCCGATCCGAAGCCGCCGGTGGCATCGGGCAGGAGGTCGGCGGCGTCGAGCGTGTCGCCCGGATCGGTGGCGATGCCCGCCGCGACATCGTCGGTCGCATCGCGCAGCGTGATCACCCCGGCGCTGCCCTTCGAGGGCAGGACGTTCTCGGCCTCGAGGGTGAGGCGGGTGGCGTCCACCCCGCTTTCGAACCCGAGCCGCGCGCGCGCGGCAAGGTCCCATGTCCCCCTTGTCATGTTGACGGCCAGCGCCCCGCCGCCGCCGGTCATCGACAGGCGGGCGATCTTGGTCAGGTCGGTCAGCGTGTTGGTCGCGCGCAGCGTCACCGGCCCGCTGCCCAGCGGGTCCACGGTGCCGATAAAGCCGGGCAGGGGGCCGTCCGCCGTGTCCTCGCCCACGGTTGCGGCGGTGTCTTCGCTGTGGCGTTCGCTGATCTGGGCAAAGCCCAGCGTGCCCGCAGACAATATCCCGCCCGACGGCGCGCCCGCATCTTCGGCCCCGTCGGCGGCGGCTGCGGCGGCGGAGGCCGCCCAGCCCGCCGGGTCGATCCCGCTTGGCGCCGCGCCGCGCGACGGTGTCGCGGGTGCCCCGTCGCCGCCATTGGCATTCGCCTCGGCGCGGTAGCTTTGCGTGGTCGCGGCATCGAGCACGGCGCGCCTCAGGTTGCCCGACCCGCTGAAGCGCAACTGCGTCGCCCCGTCCGCGACCGAGCGCAGCAGCACACTCCCGCCCGCTCCGTCAAGCCGCGTGTCGCGCGACGAGGTCGCGTTCATCCGCAGCACGCCGCCGAACAGATTGCCCGGGCTTGTCCCCGCGAAATCCGGTCCCTCGCCCGACCTGCGCCAGACCGCCTCGGCCGACTGGTCGCGCAGCGAAAAGACCCCTGCGACCGTGCCCTGAGCGTCGAGATGCGCGCGCTCGACCGTGTCGGCCCGGATCGTGATGTCGGCGCGACCGGACTGCGTCACCTCGGAATCGGTGACGGTCACCGAGGCATGGGTGACGTTGACGCCCAGCAGGAAGTCGCCCGCCTCGATGTCGAGATCGGTTTCGGCATGGGCGGTGATGCGCACCGCCTCTTCGCCTTCGGCGACGGTGGTCGATCGCAGAAGCGTGGTGCCGATGCTCACATGCGCCTGGGCCTCGGCGCGGGCCAAGCCGACGCGCAGATCGTCCATCGCGACGGAGGCGCTCGCCTCGGCGGCGACGGTCAGGGTGCCGCGCGCGCGCAACTCGCTGCCGTTGATGTCGATGGTCGCGGTGGCCGAGGCCGGGAAGATCGCGGCCCCCGTGGCCCCGATCAGGGCGTTCGCCGACTGCCCGGCCACTTCGAACAGCAAGATGTTGGTGATGTCCGCGGGGCGCAGGGTGGCCCCGGTCGCCGCCTCCAGCACCAGATTGTCGAGATAGGCCGCCCGGGCCGCGGGATCGAGGATGTCCGAGGTCTTGTGCACCTCGGCCCCGATGGTGATGTCGCCTCCCCGCAGCACTGCACCGGTCATCGTCACCGACCGCGACCCGATCGGGTTCAGCCCGGTATCGAACGGATCGCGCGCGATGATCTGGATATCGCCCGCTGCGCATCCGCTGGGGACTCCACCACAGCCGGACCCGTGCTGCGCCAGCAACTGCACGCCTTCGCGCAAGGTGATGTTCGGCCCGATCAGGATCAGGTCGCCCGAATCCCCCACCGCCGAATTGACGTCGGCGTGGTTCGTCGTGTTGCCGCCGCCGATGTTGCGGGTAGAGATCGTGACGCCTGCACGCACGATGATGTCGCGCGAGACCTCGACCATATAGGTCGCGCCATGGGTGAAGACGTCTTCCTCGATCACGAAATCCTCGGGATCGATGTAGATGATGCCGCCCGCGCCGCCGCCTGCTGAATGCGCGGCCAGGATGCCCTGGACCTGCACCGTCTCGCGCGCCGAAAACTCGACGAAACCGCCATCGCCCGATCCCAGCGCGGCGGACGAAATCACCGCCTCGCGCCGCAGCCGGGCCGAGCCGTCGGCGAAAATGTGGATGATCCCGCCGCCCGCGTGCCCCGTGCCTTCGGCCACGATGGCGGCGCCGCTTTCGACCAGCACGTCGCCGCCGGTGCGCACGCTGACCGATCCGCCCGCGCCCGAGGGCCGCTGCGCCGTGATCCGCGCGCCCGGGTGCAGGACAAGATCGCCGCCGGTGCGCAGGATCACCCGGTCGGTGGCATGCAGCGCCCCCGCGATGGACAGGCCCGCCGCCGATTGCGGCGCGCTGTTGTCGAGGACCTGCGCGATATGGCCTGCGCGCGGCGCGCCCGGTGCCTCGAACGCCGCGTCGATGAAGCCTTGCGTCGGCGTCGACAGACCGATCGTGTCGGCGTGGATCGCGCCGCCGGGCCCGACCACGACACCCCCCGACCCGGCGATATAGACCGCGCCGCCGACCGCGCCGTTGTGGATGCCCGCGACCGTGCCGCCGATCTCGGCCCGGCCCGAGACGAGGTTGACGGTGCCCGCCGTTCCTGCGGGGGCGTGCAGATGCACGCTGGTCCCTGCGGCGGTGCTGAACTGCGAGAAGGAATTGACGCCAAAGCCGCCGCTGACGGTCGCGGTATGCACATCCGTATGCGTGCCCGCACCGACCACGCTTGTCGCGCTGCGCCCGTCGGGCACGATCTCGGCGCGCGCGGGGCCCGCCCCCCAGGCGGCCAGCAGCGCAAGGGCGGCGACCGAGCCGCCGAGACTGCGCCGTGACAACCGCCTCGCCCTTGTCATTCGGATATGTTCGATGCGGCCCCGCCCGGTACCGAGGCGCCCGATGCCGCCAACGCGGCAAGTCCTTCGCTCAGTCCCTCAAGCGTCACGCGGAACACCACCGGCTCATCCGTCACGCCTGGGCGGTAGGCCGCGATCGCGGGGCCGCCTTCCAGAAGCGTCGCGCCTTCATCCGACAGGCTGACCATCGCCTCGCAGAGTTCGGGCGAACAGGCCTGCCAGACCAGAATGATCTGCTGCTCTTCGGCTTCGGGGCGCAGGACGAAGCCGCTTGGGAAATGTACTCCGACCGGGACGCGTGCGCTGAGCCAGCCGCCATCGCCCTCGGGGATCGCCAGAAAATCGACAAGGAAGGCGCCGTCTGCGCGCACGATCCTCTGGTTGAGCACACAGGCGGTTTCGTTGACGGCGATCGCCTCGCACACGAGGGTCCATTCACCGAACCGCGCACCGTTCTCCAGTCGCTCGGCAAAAACCGGGGGAGCAAACGCAAGAAGACAGGCAATCGAAACGAGAAGGCCGGAAAACTTTGACAGCACTACACAAACCACGCGGAAAACGCACAGAACGACTTAACACGACATACCGAGACGCAGGCTAGAATGCCGCGGCACATCAGTAATGCGACATTCGTCGTAGGGGCCTTTGATAAATAGCTTGATCGCTTTCTGACCCTGCGGCAACCTTTGCAGGTTGAGTTTTGACGAGTGACGCATGGGTAGCGACATCACCGATCTGATCGGCGCGATCTACGATACCGCTCTGGACTCGGGCGCCTGGCCCGAACTGCTGACCCGGATCGCCGATCATGCCGGGGCCGAGAATGCCGCGATGGTCGTGATCGATCCGCGGATCGGGTTGTCCAGCGTGCTGACGCCCCGCGCCGATCCTGCGGTCGTCGAAGCCTACAACACGCTTTGGTGGCAATACGACCCTACCGCGTCGGCGACCGTCGCGCAGGCACCGGGTCAGATCACCGACCTGTCGCATACCGGGCGTGACCTCTACCACGCCAGCGTCTTCCAGAACGAGTTCTGGGCGAAGTCGGGGCTGGGGGCCGAACGGCTGGCAAGTAATCTCTATACCGACGGCGTCGCCTTCGGCAGCTTCGTGCTCCAGACCTCGCGGAAACGGGACGAGATCACCGATGACATGGTCTCTGCCTGCCGGATTCTGCTGCCCCATCTCGTGCGCAGCGTGCAGATCCAGCGCAGGCTTCTTGAACTCACCGCGGCGCTGATCGCGCGCGATCATCCCGATGCCGAAGGCCTGATGCTGGTCGATCGCGACCTGCGGCTTCTCTGGGCGGATGTCGATGCCGAGATGTCATTTGCCCGGCAAGGTGCCTTCCGGATCTTGGGCGGGCGTCTCGCGCTGTCCGATGCCGCGGCGTCGCACCGTATCGAGGCGGCGGTCCGCGCCTGTGCCCGACCCGACAGCGCACCGGCGCGTCAGGGCAGGATCGCCTGCATCTGCCCGCAGTCAGGCGCGCCCCTCGTCCTTGAGGTGATCCCGCACCGGGCGCCGCAGGGCGTTTCGGTTCCGTTCATCGACGCCAGCCCGTCGGCGACCGCACTGATCGTGGTGCACCACGACACCCAGCGCTCGGAACGCCGTCTGGCGGAGTTGATCGAGCGGTACGGGCTGACACGCGCCGAGGCGCGGCTTGCTCTCGAGATCTCGAAGGGAGATGGTCGCGCCGCCGCCGCCGCCCGCGTGGGGATCAGCGTGAATACGGCACGCACGCATCTGACCAGCGTCTTCAGCAAGATGGGTGTCCACCGCCAGGCGGAACTGATCAGAAAGATCAGCCGGTCCTGACCGACCTTGTCGAGGGTGCCCCGGCAGCACGCTGGGGCATCCGGCGCGGCGCCGGATCAAGATCAGGCCGTGTCGCGGCCCTCAGCAGGGCGGTCGACCTTCATGTCTTCGAACAGGTGGTCCGGGTCTATCCCGCGCTTTTCCGCGCTCGCGCGCACCGCGTCCTGCAGGGCCTGGCTGCGGTCCAGCAAGCGGCGGAACCGCGCCTCGTCGAGCACCAGCAACGTCGAGGGCGCGATGGCGCGCACTTCGGCGCGGCGGGCCCGCTTCATCAGGATCGCCATCTGGCCGAACATCTCGCCGCGTCCGAGCCGCCAGCTCTGGCCCGCGGTTTCCAGTTCCACCGCGCCCGAGGCGATGAAGAACACGCTTTTGACAGCACTGTCCTTGCGGATGATCACGTCGCCTGCATTGACATGGCGGGTCCTGAGCGCGCGCCCGAGACGCTTCAGCGTGGTATCGTCGAGTTCGGCAAACAGCGGGAACTGACGGATCAGTTCGGCCCGCTGCAGCGCGATGTCGAGATGCGGGCGCTCTTCGGCGGCGGCGCGGCGGGCGTCGAGATCCTGCATCAGCGCGGTATAGACCTCGGCGCCGATCAGCCCGTCCTCGCGCATTGCGGTGTATTCCCGTTCCTCGAGCCGCAGCGCGGTGCGGCGGATGAAGCGGCGCTCCAGTTCCTCGGCATAGCCGGGATATTGCAGGCGCAGCCCCTCCAGCGCGGTTTCCACCGCCTCGATCCGGCGGGCCAGCAATTCGTGCAGAAGCTCTGCCACCCGCCGCCCGTGGATGCGGCGGATGCGCCCGTCGATGAAGGCGCCCAGATCGCGCAGGATCAGCCGCTGCGACAGCAGGAGCTCGAAGCGATCCGCCGTCATGCGCGCCAGCGGCATCGGCAGGCGCAACCGGCCGTTCAGCGCCACGGCGATGCGGAAGCCCCGGCCATAGACGATGCTGCGGCGCGCCGCGCGGTTATAGCCGGCGCGGCCTTGGCTGCGCGCGCCCTCGATCAGCCGGTCGGCATCGGAGAGCACCTGTTCCGCCATGCGCGCCGAGATCGTCCGCTCGCGCATGCGGGCGAGGATCATGTCGCGTTCATGGCCGGCCAGCGCGATGAGACCCAGCGTGATGCGGTCGCGGTCGAGGATGTCGGCGCTGTCCTCGGCCGACTTCACCGCCGTGTCCAGCCGTTCGCCAAAGCGCTTGGCCTCGGAGCGCACGGTGTCATGTTCCAGATCGTAGTTCTCGGTGGTGCGGGCCACGTCCTCGCGCACGGTCTGCAGCGCGACGGCGACCACCTGCCGCGACAGCGCCTCGTCGATGGGCGACAGCCGGTCAAGGCCAAGCCGCCCGATGACCCAGCGCAGCGTGGTCCCCTGCACGAACAGCGTGAACAGCACGAAGCCGGTGGCGAGAATACCGACAATCCGCTGGATGCCGTCGGGGACGCGGAAGCTTTCGGTCACGGCCAGCGCCAGCGCCAGCGTCACCGCGCCCCGCAAGC
>CAZNMV010000180.1:0-6797 GCA_964573835.1 uncultured Aestuariivita sp.
CGCTGCCGCCTTCGCCGGGCCGCGGCGGCTGGTCCTGACGGTGCAGGGGCTGACCGACCGGTCGCCCACGCTGCGCGAGGAACGCAAAGGTCCCCGCGCCGACGCACCGGCGCAGGCCATCGAGGGGTTCCTGCGCGGCGCGGGGCTGACCCGCGACCAGGTCGAGGAACGCGAGACGCCGAAAGGCGCGGTGCTGTTCGCGGTGATCGAGAAACCGGGCCGCGATGCGGTCGGGATCGTGGCCGAGGTGCTGGAAGACACCGTGCGCAATTTCCCCTGGCCCAAGTCGATGCGCTGGGGGTCGGGGTCGTTGCGCTGGGTGCGGCCGCTGCAGTCGATCCTGTGCATCCTGACGACCGAGGCAGGGGCCGAGGTGGTGCCGGTGGATATCGACGGGATCACGGCGGGCAACACGACCGAAGGGCACCGCTTCATGTCGCCGGGTCGGTTTTCCGTCACGTGCTTCGAGGATTATGCGGCAAAGCTGAAGCGGACCCATGTGATCCTTGACGCTTCTGAGCGGGCAGACCGCATCTGGTCGGACGCCACCAATGCGGCCTTCGCGCAAGGTCTGGATGTGGTCGAGGACAAGGGCCTGCTGGCCGAGGTCGCGGGGCTGGTGGAATGGCCCGTGGTGCTGATGGGCGAGATCGGGGAGGCGTTTCTCGACCTGCCGGCAGAGGTGCTGCAGACCTCGATGCGGGAGCATCAGAAGTTCTTTTCGGTGAAGAACCCGCGCACGGGGCGGATCGAGAAATTCATCACCGTCGCCAACCGCGAGACGGCGGATCACGGCGCGACCATCCTTGCGGGCAACCAGAAGGTGCTGGCGGCGCGGCTGTCGGATGCGAAGTTCTTCTGGGAAAACGACCTGCGCGTGGCGAAGGCCGAGATGAAGGACTGGCTGCAGGCGCTTGAAAACGTGACCTTCCACAACAAGCTGGGCACGCAAGGCGCCCGCATCGCCCGCATCGCAGCACTTGCGCGCGAGATCGCGCCGCTGGTGGGGGCGGATGCGGATCAGGCCGGGACGGCGGCGCGGATCGCCAAGGCGGACCTGTCCTCCGAGATGGTTTACGAATTCCCTGAACTTCAGGGTGTAATGGGCCGCTATTACGCAATGAAGGCGGGTTATCCACAAGATGTAGCGGATGTCGGCCGCGACCATTATGCGCCGCTGGGGCCGTCTGACGACGTGCCGACGGCGCCTTTGTCGGTGGTGGTGGCGCTGGCCGACAAGATCGACACGCTGACCGGGTTCTGGGCGATCGACGAGAAGCCCACGGGGTCGAAGGACCCGTTTGCCCTGCGCCGCGCGGCGTTGGGGGTGATCCGGATCGTGGTGGAGAACGGGTTGCGGATCACTTTGTCCGACTTGTTCGCTCGCAAGGCCGAAAACGGCGAAGACTTCGAAGAAAAATCAAAGGATCTTCTGTCCTTCCTCCACGACCGCCTCAAGGTCTTCCTCCGCGATCAGGGCATCCGCCATGACGTGATCGACGCCTGCCTCGCCATGCCGGGCAGCGACGACCTCACCCTTCTGGTCACCCGCGCGCGCGCGCTGTCGGACGTGCTGAAGACGGAAGACGGCGAAAACCTGATCCAGGGGTTCAAGCGCGCCAACAACATCCTGACGCAGGCCGAGGCGGCGGACGGCGTCGAATATTCCTTCGGTCCGGACGTGAAATTCGCCGAAACCGACAGTGAACGCGCGCTCTTCGCGGCGCTCGACACCGCCGAAGCGGCCATCGCCCCGGCGATGGAGGCGCAGGATTTCCCCGCCGCCATGGCGGCCATGGCGGCGCTCCGCGCCCCCATCGACGCGTTCTTCGAGGATGTGAAGGTCAACGCCGACAACCAGATGGTGCGGCGCAACCGGCTCAACCTTTTGCACCGCATCCGTCAGACCTGCCTGACTGTTGCCGATCTGACGCGCATCGAAGGCTGACACCATCTGTCCGGGCCGCGTGACACCGCGCCGCTTGCGCGGGGTGCGGTTAATCCTCATGCTGCAAGTGAACATCATGCTGCAGCGCAACATTCCGGCCGCCCCTTGCACACCAATCCCCATACCACGCTGATCACGTCCACGGCCCCTGTCACGACCGCCACGCATGGCGGCCGCGCCAAGTGTCTTCAAAGACTTGTGCGGCTCGACCTGCCGGTGCCGCTGACGGTCGCGCTGTCCTTCGAGGCCGTCCACAAGATCGCCGCGGGCGAACTTCCCGATATTGACGCGATCCTCGGGTGCTTCCCCCGGGACGCGCTGCTGTGCGTGCGCCCGTCCTCGGAAGACCCCGACTGGGGCGGGCCGGGCGCGGTGCTGAACGTGGGCATGAACGATGCCCGTCAGGCCGACCTGACACAGATCATGGGCGCGGAGGGGGCGGCGGCGCTCTATCGGCGGTTCGTGCAGGCCTATGCGCTGCATGTCGCGCGGCTCGACCCGGATCTGTTCACCGAGATCGAAGGGCCCGAGGCCGAGGCGCTGGCCGAGGCCCTGTCGGTCTATGAAACCGAGGCCGAAGAACCCTTTCCCCAGAACCCGCACGAACAGCTGGCGGGCGTCCTGCGGTCGATGGCGCGGGCCTGGGAAGGCACCACTGCGCGGCTGCTGCGGCAGGCCAAGGGCGCCCCGGCGGATGCGGGGCTGGGCCTTGTGGTGCAACAGATGATCCCCGGGCGCGGACCCGGCGAATGCGGGTCGGGCGTGCTGCAGCTGATCGACCCGGTGACCGGCCTGCGCCAGATCACCGGCCGCTATCTGAGCCAGAGCCAGGGCCGCGACGCGCTGGGGGCGGGGGCGGCGGCGCTCTATCTCGAACGCGACAGGCGGGGGAAGTCGCTGGAAGACCTCGCGCCCGAGGCCTTTGCGCGCCTGAAGGACTATGCCGCGATCATGCGCGCGCGGCTGCGCGAAGAGATGCAGGTCGAATTCGTCATCCAGAATGGCGGCGTGCATATCCTTGACGGGATGCGGGTCCCGCGGTCGTCGCGGGCATCGGTGCGCATCGCCGTGCGGCTGGCCGAGGACGGGATCATCACGCCGGACGAGGCGGTGATGCGGGTGCCGCCGAACACGCTGACGGAACTCCTCCACCGCCAGATCGCGCCTGACGCGCAGCGCGACGTGCTGGGCACCGGCATCGCTGCCAGCCCCGGCGCCGCGACCGGGCGGCTGGTCTTCACATCCGCGCAGGCGCAGGCGAGCGCTGCACGGGGCGAGCCCTGCGTGTCGGCGCGGCGCGAAACCTCGCCCGAGGATATCCGCGGCATGCATGCGGCGGCGGCCGTTCTGACCGAACGCGGCGGCATGACCAGCCATGCCGCGGTGATCGGGCGCGGCCTTGGCCTGCCCTGCATCGTGGGCGCGTCGTCGATCGAATTCCGGCTGGACAAGGAACAGCTGGTCACCCGCGACCGCAGGGTTCTGAAGGCGGGCGATATCGTCACGATCGACGGCACGCGCGGGCAGGTCCTGGCCGGTGCGCCGGTGATGGTGGAAGCGGCGCTCGACGATGCGTTCCAGACGCTGATGGGCTGGGCCGATGCGGCGCGCGATATCGGCATCCGCGCGAATGCCGACACGCCCGAAGACGCGCAGACCGCGCGCAATTTCCAGGCGCAGGGCATCGGGCTGTGCCGGACCGAACACATGTTCTTCGATCCCTCCCGTCTGGTCGTCATGCGCGAGATGATCTTCGCGGAGACGCCCGAGGACCGGGCTTCGGTTCTGGAACGCCTGCTGCCCATGCAGCGCGAGGATTTCGTGCAGCTTTTCCGGATCATGGAAGGCCAGCCGGTCTGCATCCGCCTGTTCGATCCGCCCTTGCACGAATTCCTGCCCACCAGCCGCGCGGGCCAGCGCGAACTGGCCGAGGCGCTGAACCTGCCGATCTCTGCCGTCACCCGCCGGGTGGAGGAGATGGCGGAATACAACCCCATGCTGGGCCTGCGCGGCGTGCGGCTGGGCGTGACGGTGCCCGAAATCTACGACATGCAGGCGCGCGCGATCTTCGAGGCGACGCTGGAAGCCAGCCGCGAAGGCGCGCCGGTGGTTCCCGAGGTGATGATCCCGCTGGTGTCGGCCAAGCGCGAGGTGGAACTCGTCAAGGCCCGGATCGATACGGTCGCGGCTGCGGTGCGTGCCGAGAAGGGGCGCAGTTTCACCTACCGGCTGGGCGTCATGGTCGAGACGCCGCGCGCGGCGCTGCGCGCGGCCGAGATCGCGCCGCATGTGGCCTTCCTCAGCTTCGGGACGAACGACCTGACGCAGATGACCTACGGGCTGTCGCGCGACGATGCGGGGCGCTTCATGTCGGCCTATGTCCAGCAGGGCGTCTTCCCCGAGGATCCGTTCCGCACGCTCGACATCGACGGGGTGGGAGAGTTGCTGAAACTGGGCGTGGAACGGGGGCGGCGCACGCATCCGGAAGTGACGCTGTCGATCTGCGGGGAACATGGCGGAAACCCCGAATCAATCGCCTTCTGCCGCGAGGCCGGATTCGATTATGTGAGCTGTTCGCCCTTCCGCGTACCCGTCGCGCGCCTTGCTGCAGCCCAGCTTGCCATCGGTGCGCGAATCGGCCGCTTCTGACGGCTAAGTTTCCTGAATGTAAACAATTTTTTGAATTCGATGCCTGTGCCGCAACTGCAACATCAGCGCGCAAGGCTCGGGAAAGATTTGCAAATATGGACTTGGGCCGAAAATTGGGCTAGGTCGCCTTTGAGACTTTTGGGGGAAGGTCGGTCTGCTGGTCTGCCAGAAGGACAGAAAAATGCTGAAAGTTATCGTCGGGCTGGCGCTCGCCGGCCTTGCCTTGACCCAGCCCGCGACCGCGTCGGAAAGCGCGGTGAAAGAGGCTTTTGACCGCGAAGAGACGGCGCTGGCATCGGTGCCGCGTCAGCGGCTCAGGGCGATGATCACCGAACCTGCGGGATCGACGACGCGCGTGTCGCTGTCCAAGTCATGGATCGACACGCTGCCGCGCGCCGAAGGTGACGCCGAATGGCGCTGCCTGGCCGAGGCGCTTTACTTCGAGGCGCGGGGTGAGACGGTGAAGGGCCAGTTCGCCGTGGCGGAAGTGATCCTGAACCGCGTGGGGAGCGAACGCTTCCCCGACAGCATCTGCGGTGTCATCAAGCAGGGCACCGGCAAGCAGTATCAGTGCCAGTTCACCTATACCTGCGACGGCTACAGCGACGCGATCCGCGAACGCGCTGCTTTCGAGCGGGTGGGCAAGGTGGCGCGCGCCATCCTTGACGGGACGAATTACAACCTGACGGGCGGGGCGACGCATTACCACACCACCGCCGTCAAGCCGCGGTGGAGCGATGTCTACCAGCGCACTGCGCAGATCGGTGTCCACATCTTCTATCGCCATCGGTATCGGACCGCGTCGAACTGAGGCGGCCCTGCCGTTTTCGGCCGCCCGGGCGGCGCGGACGGACCTGAGCGCGGGGGCCTGCCCGGCTAAACGTGCCGCCGAACGCCCCCGCAGGAAAGTCCGGCCCATGCCCTCCGAGATCCGCCTTGCCTTCGCGCACCCCTCCGAGCGGGCCGAGGCCACCGCGCCGCGCGGGCCGCTCGACCGCATCTCGCTGCGCGACCATATCGTCGAGGTCGAGATCGGCGCCTTCCAGACCGAACGCGGCACGACGCAGCGCGTGCGGTTCAACGTGGTGGTCGAGGTGACGCCGCTCACCGGACCTATCGACGACGATGTCGACCGCATCCTGTCCTATGACCGCGTGACCGAGGCGATCCGCTACGAACTGGCTGCCGAACGGCTGAACCTGCTGGAGACGCTGGCCGAACGGGTGGCCGAACGCATCTTGCTGGAACCGCAGGCGGTGCGGGCCTTCGTGCGGATCGAAAAGCTCGACCGTGGGCCCGGCGCGCTGGGGGTCGAGATCGTGCGCACCCGCGCGCAGGTGCATCCGCATCTGGCGACCGATGACAGACCGCATCCGCGGCTTGTCTATCTGGCGAATGCCGCCATCGGATCAGCCTATCTGCCGGGCTGGATCGACCAGCTGCAGGCGGGTGCGCAGCCGGTGATCTTCTGCGTGGGCGCGCCCGATTGCCCCGCGCCGCAGACCGGCCACAAGATGACCCAGCGGCGGATCGATCTGCTGGCGATCGAACAGAATGCATGGGTGCTGGCCGCGCGCGACCCGCGCTGCGTGGTGGTCGAGACCCGGACCGAGCTTGACTGGGCGATGAAAAACGGCCGGATAAGCGTCTGGGCGCCGTCAAAGATTGTCCTCGACGCGGTCGACGGGCCGTCGGCGCATCCGCGCGACGCGGTGGCGCTGGCCGCGTGGTTCGCCGGAACCTTCGCGGCGGACGAGATGATGGTCATCGGGGCGGATCTGCCTGCTTCCGCACCCGTGCCGTTGCGCGCGGTGCCGGTGGAGGAGGCGGCCCTGTGATCCCCGTCCGGCCGCTGGTGCAGTCCGGTCCACCTGCGGCGGATGCCTTGCCGCTGGCGGGCGGGCCGCTGTGGTTCCGCGAGGCGCTGGTCCTGTCGCGGGACCGCGCGCCTGAACGGGTTCCCGCGCGCGACCTGCCGGGGGACGTGGCGTCGCGTCTGACCGCCCCCCGCGCGCCGGTCGCCGGGCTCGACTGGGCGGCCCCGCGGATCATGGGCATTCTCAACGTGACGCCTGACAGTTTCTCGGACGGCGGGCTGCATGAACGCCCCGAGGCGGCGCTGGCGGGCGCGCGCGCCATGGAGGCGGCGGGGGCGCATATCCTGGATGTGGGCGGCGAATCGACCCGGCCCGGGTCCCTT
>CAZNMV010000181.1:0-6783 GCA_964573835.1 uncultured Aestuariivita sp.
TGTCCAAGCTGCCGCTTGAAGAGGCGGGCGCGCTCATCTTCAATCCGCACCGCTATACGCTCGAGGAAGGCGGGCGGCAGACGGTCGACGACCGCCAGCTGCGCTTCAAGCAGGAGGCCGACCCCAAGGGCCTGCTGAACCCCGGCAAGATGATCGCCTGGGACGATCCCGACTGGGATTACAGCCGGATGTATGCCTATCCGAAGCTGCAGGCGGCGGAGTGAGGGGGGCATGGGGGAGGGGGCTCTGCCCCCGCGACCCTGCGGGCCGCCCCCCGGGATATTTGGAAACCCGAAGAAGGACTGGACCGTGTCGCGAGTGATGGTTCTTTTTGCCCATCCCTGCGAGGAAAGCTTCGGCGCGTCCCTGCACCGCGCGACGGTCGAGGGGCTGACCAGGGCGGGCCATGAGATCGACGATTGTGATCTTTATGCCGAGGGGTTCCAGCCGGTCCTGAGCACGGCAGAGCGGCGGGCCTACCACGATGTCGGCCCGAATACCGCGCCGGTGCAGCCTTACGTCGACCGCCTCATGGCGGCGCAGGCGCTGGTGATGGTCTTTCCGGTCTGGAATTTCGGCTATCCGGCGATCCTCAAGGGGTTTCTCGACCGCGTCTTCCTGCCGGGCGTGTCCTTCCGGCTGGAGGCTGGCAAGGTCGTGCCGAACCTGACCCATATCCGCAAGCTGGCCGCTGTCACCACCTATGGCGGCACAAGGGTCAGGGCGTTTCTTGCGGGCGACCCGCCGCGCAAATGCGTGACGCGCCATGTCTGGCATGTGATCCGGCCCGAGAAGATGCGCTATCTCGCGCTTTACGACATGAACCGGGCGAGTGACGCGCGCCGCGCCGCGCATCTGGACCGGGTGAGACGGGAGATGGAGGTTTTCTGATGCGTGCGCTGGTCGTCTATTGCCATCCCCGGCCCGACAGTTTCACCGCCGCCGTGCGGGACGTGGTGCTTGACCGGTTGCGCGCCGCTGGCGCCGATGTGCGGCTGAGTGATCTGTATGCGCGCGGCTTCGACCCGGTGATGGGCGCGCTTGAACATGGCCAGTACGAGGACGAGAGCCTCAACATCGCGCCCGTGGCGCGCGATGTGGACGACCTTCAATGGTGCGACACGCTGATCTTCGTCTATCCGACCTGGTGGTATGGCCTGCCTGCGATGCTGAAGGGCTGGCTCGACCGGGTGCTGGTGCCGGGGGTTGCCTTCATCATGCCCGATGCCGAGACGCCCCGCATCCGTCCGGGCCTTGGCCACATCACGCGGATGGGCGTCTTCACCACCTGCGGGGCAAGCTGGTGGCTGACGCAGCTGATCGGCGCGCCGGGCAAGCGGACGCTTCTGCGCGGGGTGCGGGTGCTCTGCGCGCGTGGCTGCCGGACCGCTTTCGCGGCGCATTATCTGATGGATCTCTCGACCCCGGACAGCCGGGCGGCGCATCTGGCGCGGGTTGCGGCGAAGATGGACCGCTTCACGGGGCGGCCGCGCGCGATGACGGCGAGACCGGCATGATCCCGGCTCTCGACTGGCGCGGGAATGCGGCGGATGCCGATGCCTTCGCGGCCGATCTGGGTGCGGCCTGCCGCGGCCCCGGCTTTTTCCTGCTGACGGGGCACGGCATCGACCCGGACCTGATCGCGCGGGTATTCGGGCAGGCCTCGGCGCTGTTCGCGCAAGGCACGGCGGCCAAGGCGCCGTTGTCGATCCTGAAGAATCCCCATAACCGGGGCTGGGCCGCCGAAGGGTCGGAACGGCTTGACGAGACGTCGGGCCAGATCGACCGCAAGGAAGCCTTCAACATCGGGCTCGATCTGGCGGCGGACGATCCGCGTGTGCTGGCGGGCGAGGCCTTTCGCGGGGTGAATGTCTGGCCCGACCTGCCGGACTTCCGCGACACGATGCTGGCCTATTATGATGCTGTCTGGCGCCTTGGCGTGGCGCTGCACGCGGCCTTCGCGCGCGATCTCGGCCTGCCGCCCGGGTTCTTCGACGACAAGTTCGCGGCACCGCTCGCCACGCTGCGGCTGCTCAGCTACCCGCCGGGCACCGGCGCGCAGGGCGAGATCGGGGCAGGCGCGCATACCGATTACGGGTCGGTCACGCTGCTTCTCACCGATGGCGAGGCCGGTCTTCAGGTGCGCCCGCGCGGGGGCGACTGGATGGATGTGCCGCATGTGCCCGGTGCCTTCGTCGTCAATATCGGCGATTGTCTGATGCGCTGGACGAATGACACCTATGTCTCGACCCCGCACCGGGTGTTGCCGCCGAAGCGCGCGCGGCAATCGGTGGCCTTCTTCCTCGACCCCGATCCCGACGCGATGATCGAAGCCCTGCCCGGGACAGGCGATCCGAAGTACCCGCCCGTGACCGGGGCAGATTACCTGCGCTCGCGGCTCGAGGCGACCTATGCCAAGGGCTGAGCGTCAGTCACCCCTGCCGCTTTGATCCGGGCCTCGGGCAAAGCCTGTCGCGGGCAGCGCCCGCACGGGATCGCCGGCACAGGGGTTGGGCCGGACCTGTCCGGTCCGGATCAGGCCGTGGCCATCGTCGCCCGTGTGAAGGACGACACTTCCTCCAGCGCCCGGGCTGCAGAGTCCAGAAAGGGGAAGACCGCGAAGATGTGCAGCCGCTCATCGTGAAGATGAAGGGTCACGTCGACGCCTCCCTTGCGGGCCGCATCGGCCAGCCGCCGCGCATCATCGACCAGCACCTCTTTCGCGGCCGCCTGGATCAGTAGAGGGGGCAGACCGGTGAAGTCACCATGGATGGGCGAGACAAGGGGGTGGCGGGGGTTTTCACCCTGGAAATACCCCGTTGCCATGAAGGTCAGGATGTCGCGGTCCACGATCGGGTCCTGGCCGTCACGTTCGTCGATGCTGGGGCTCGACAGGCTGTTGTCGGCCAGTGGCGACAGAACCGCTATCCCCGCAGGCATCGGCAGGCCCGCGTCCCGCAGGCTCATCACGGCCGCCACGGCAAGTCCGCCGCCGGCCGATTCGCCGCTGACGATGATCTCGTGCGGGGCATGACCCTGGTCGAGAAGCCAGCGATAGGCGGCCACTGTATCGTGCAGGGCTGCTGGAAAGGGATGTTCGGGTGACAGCCGGTAATCCAGCGCAAGGCAGCGCCCGTCGACCGCCAAGGCCAGCCGTTCCCCGTATTCGACAGACGACTCTGCCGACCCGAATGCCAGCCCGCCGCCATGCAGGTGCAGGACGACCGGTTTCCGCCCGGTGCCTTCGGGACAAATCCACAAGGCCGAGGCAGACCCGATGTCGACCCGGTCGAGACGCGTCGAAGGGCGCGGCGTGAACTGGCTGAAGAACCGGTCATAGCCCCGCCGCAGACCGCGTATGCCGCCGGCCTCCTCATCGGTCTTGAACAGATCGTGCCACATGTCCCAGGCTTTCTGCTGCGCGGGCGTGTCTTCGGGGTGGCGGCTGCGGATTCCTCTCTTGTCGGGCGGAACGGTGGCCGCATCGGCGGCTGCCACGGGATCATAGGCGTAAAGCCAGCGCCAGATGGTCGTCGCCATGGGATCGATCTGCGCGAGGCCGCGCATGCGGCCATCCCGCGCCTTGCGCTGCAGGTCGTCGCCTTCGGTCCAGAAGATATGTGTCGCGCGCGCGGTGGTCTGCACCTTTGTGGTGCGGGGCCGCCGCCGGATTTCATACTCCTGCAGCGCGTCCACGGCCCGCGCGGGGCCGAACCGTGCCAGCGTGGCCGCAAGGACATGCGCGTCTTCCAGCGCCTGACATGCGCCCTGCGCGAGGTATGGCAGCATCGGGTGGGCCGAGTCCCCCAGCAGGGTCACGCGTCCGCGCGACCAGCGGGGCAGGGGGTCCCGGTCGAACAGGCCGGTGACGAAGGCGCTGTCGATGCGGTCCATCAAGTCCGACAGGAGAGGATCGGCGCCCACCAGGGACGCCCGCAATTCGTCGAGATCGGCTGTCTCGTCCCAGGATTCCCGGTGAACCTCGGACGACGGCACCACGCCGCCGAAATTGAAAAGCCTGCCGGAACGCACCCAGTAGGACCAGACCATGCGGTCCCGGCCCGCCCACCCGTAGAAGCGTTCCTCGAAATCGAGATCGGCGATGGCGTCGGCGTCCAGCAGGGCCCGCCAGACAAGTTTCCCTGAAAAGGTCGTCTCGCCATCGCCGACGAGGCTCCGGCGGATGACCGAATGAATGCCGTCGGCACCGATCAGCACGTCGCCGCGCAGGTCTTCGCCCGTCTGCAGCGTCACGGTCACGCCGTCCGTATCCTGCTCGAAGCCGGCGACACGGCTGCCAAGACGGACCGTGCCCGGCGGCAACGCCCCCACCAGCATGTCGAGAAGGTCGGCCCGGTGAAACTGGAAGAACGGTGCACCATACCGTTCGGCGGCTTGCGGCCCGAGCGGCATGTCCGAGATCGTTTCGCCGGTGTCGAAGGAGAGGACGCGGAACGACACCGGCTTCACGCCGATGCTGTCTGCCCTGGGCAGAAGACCGAGTTCGCGCAGAACCGCTGTCCCGTTGCTGGAAATCTGAACCCCCGCGCCGACTTCCTGCAAGGCCTTGGCCTGTTCCAGCACCGTGACCGAAAATCCGCGACGGATGCAGCTCAGCGCAGTCGCAAGGCCCCCGATACCGGCACCCACGATGATGATGTGCAAGTTCCGCCTCCCTGTTCAGCGGCACCGCTGTGGCGGGCCGCGTGCCGATACAAAGCTCTGACCTCTGTATTCAAGGGGATAGTGAACCTTGTGCGATCAATCAGCAAGCATGCTTATTGTTGCCGTAGCACCCACGCGTTTCATACGATCGGCACCGTGTGCGGGCCACGTCTGCGCCGGATGTGCCGGGCTATGTGTCGTCAGCGCGGTGTTCTGTCGTCTTTGCGTGTCTGTCTTCGCGCGATCGTCACCAGCCGTGCGGCCAGCATGGCGGCAAAGCTGAGGGCGAGCGCGGCTTCGGTGCCGGTCACCGGGTCCAGCAGCAGGAAAAGCCCACCCCCCGCAAGCGAGATCGTGGCATAGAGATCTTCCTTGAGGATCGAGGGCGCGACATTGCACAGCACGTCGCGGATCATGCCGCCGACCGTGCCGGTGACGCAGCCGATCACGACCGCGATGATCCAGTGCGTGCCCGCGTCCTGCGCGATCCGCACCCCGATGAGGGTGAACAGCGCAAGGCCGACGGCGTCGAGCTGCATGAGCAGCCGCAGCCTCTGGCCTTCTCCCGATGCCATGCGGCCCGCCAGCAGGAAGGTGGCGAGCGCCACGGGAATGATGACGGCCAGAAAGACCGGGTCGGCGATCCAGAAGACCGGCGTGCGGCCGAGGAAGAGATCGCGCAGCGTTCCGCCACCCAGCGCGGTCGCGAAGGCGAGGACGGTGGCGCCGAAGGGGTCGAAGCCGTGCCGTGCCGCCTGCAGCGCCGCCGAAGCCGCCAGCACGGCGGAGGCAAGATAGCCGAGGCCAAGGATCAGCGGTGTGAGGTCGGGCAGGGCCGTCATGGCAGGCATCCGCGAAACGACGAAGGCCGCCCGGGCGGGCGGCCATCCGAAAGGTCCCTGTTGGAGCGGGCGAGGCGATTCGAACGCCCGACCCTAACCTTGGCAAGGTTATGCTCTACCCCTGAGCTACGCCCGCATCCTTTGGGTGAGGCGTCAGATACTGACCGGCGCGGCGGGCTGCAAGGGGAAAAATGGGGAGTGGCATGAAAATTCTCGCACGCGGGAGGGGCGTCCCATGGTGGGACGCGGGGTGCGCGACGCAGAATCAAGGACTTGCAGGCGTCGGTTTACGACTTCTTCACATTTCCGGGCCGCCCGCAGCGGGGAGAGGTCGCGGGAGGCTTGAGGATAGAAATGTAATACTATAACAATCGCTTCGGATCCCAACCGGAGCACGCCATGTCAGACCGCCTTCCCGTCACCGTCCTGTCCGGCTTTCTGGGCGCGGGCAAGACCACGCTTCTCAACCGCGTCCTCAACAACCGCGAAGGCCGCCGCGTCGCAGTCATCGTCAACGACATGTCCGAAGTGAACATCGACGCCGACCTGATCCGCGCGGGCAGCGATCTGAGCCGCACGGAAGAGACGCTGGTCGAGATGACCAATGGCTGCATCTGCTGCACCTTGCGCGACGACCTTCTGGCCGAGGTGCGGCGTCTGGCGGGAGAGGGGCGCTTCGACTACCTGCTGATCGAATCGACGGGAATCTCCGAACCGCTGCCCGTCGCGGCCACCTTCGATTTCCGCGACGCGGAAGGGGAAAGCCTGTCGGATGTCGCACGGCTCGACACGATGGTGACGGTGGTCGATGCGGTGAACCTGCTGCGCGATTATGCCAGCCACGATTTCCTGCGCGACCGCGGCGAGACGCTGGGGGATGAGGACGATCGCACGCTGGTCCACCTGCTGACCGACCAGATCGAATTCGCCGATGTGGTTATCCTGAACAAGGTGGACGACGCGACACCGGGGCAGGTGGATGCGGCGCGCAAGATCATCCGCAGCCTGAACGCAGATGCGCGGATCATCGAGACCAGCTATTCCGACGTGCCGGCGGGGGCCATCCTCGACACCGGGCTGTTCGATTTCGAGCGCGCGCATGAGCACCCGATGTGGGCGAAAGAGCTTTACGGCTATGCCGACCACACGCCCGAGACCGAGGAATACGGCGTCACGAGCTTCGTCTACCGCGCGCGCCGTCCCTTTCACCCACAGAAGATCCACGACCTCCTGAACGGCGATCTGCCCGGCGTGATCCGCGCCAAGGGGCATTTCT
>CAZNMV010000182.1:0-6759 GCA_964573835.1 uncultured Aestuariivita sp.
CGATGAAGGTGCGGTAGCGCCCTTCCTCGTGCAGCGTCGCGATCGCCTGGTCGAGTTTCGCCGCATAATCCACCGGCTGTCTCCATACTTGTTGCCTACCGTCGGGTCGGCGTCGGGGCGGCGGCCTGCCGCGATCCGACTGGTTCGCAATATAGGCCGCACCCTTTCGCTTCAACCAGATAGGACCGGGCGAGGTGTCGCAGCCTTGATCTGAATCAATCCGCGCAGGGGGCCGCGCGATCTGGACACCGCGCCCGGCGCTGATAGGGTCGCGCGCATACCCCACACGACCGCCCGGAGGCCCCATGTCCCTGTCCGATGTCCTGAGCCGGATCGATAAAGATCTCGACGCATCGCTCGACCGCCTGATGGCGCTCCTGCGGATCCCCTCGATCTCGACCGACCCGGCCTACAAGGCCGAGTGCGACCGCGCCGCCGACTGGCTGGTGGCCGATCTCGCCTCGCTGGGTGCGGATGTGGCCAAGCATCCCACGCCCGGGCACCCGATGGTCATGGGCACGATCGGCGACGGCCCGCGCCACTTCATCTTCTACGGCCATTACGACGTGCAGCCGGTCGATCCGCTGAACCTCTGGCACCGCGATCCCTTCGACCCCGAAGTGCAGGAGACGCCCAAGGGCCGGGTCATCCGTGGCCGGGGTGCGGCCGACGACAAGGGCCAGCTCATGACTTTCGTCGAGGCCTGCCGCGCCTGGATCGCGGTGAACGGGTCCCTGCCCTGCCGCATCACCTTCTTCCTCGAGGGCGAGGAGGAATCGGGGTCTCCCTCGCTCATCCCGTTCATGCAGGCGCAGAAGGAGGCGCTGAAGGCGGACCTCGCGCTGATCTGCGACACGGGGCTGTTCGACAGCCGGGTCCCCGCCATCACCACCATGCTGCGCGGCCTTCTGGGCGAGGAACTGACGATCACCGGCCCCGACAAGGACCTGCATTCTGGCATGTATGGCGGCGCGGCGATGAATCCGATCCGGGTTCTGTCGCGCATCATCGCGGCCCTGCACGACGAGACGGGGCGCATCACGGTCCCGGGCTTCTATGACGGCGTGCCGGAGATTTCGAACGCGCTGCGCGACCAGTGGGAGGGGCTGGGCTTCGACGCCGGCGCCTTCCTCGGCGATGTGGGCCTGTCGGTGCCCGCGGGCGAAGCCGGGCGCACGGCGCTCGAGATGATCTGGTCGCGACCCACCTGCGAAGTGAACGGCATCTGGGGCGGATACACCGGCGACGGCTTCAAGACGGTGCTGCCGTCGGAAGCCCATGCCAAGATCAGCTTCCGCCTTGTGGGCGATCAGGATCCGCTGGCGATCCGCGAAAGCTTCCGTGCCATGGTGCGCGGCATGCTGCCGCCCGATTGCACGGTCGAGTTCCATGGCCATGGTGCCTCGCGGGCGGGGCAGTTCGACATCACGGACCCCTCTTTCGAGGCCGCGCGGGCCGCGCTGTCGGACGAATGGCCCGACACGGCCGCCTATATCGGCTGCGGCGGGTCGATCCCCATCGCAGGCCATTTCCAGAAGATCGCGGGCACCACGCCCATGCTGATCGGCTTCGGCAAGGACGACGACCAGATCCATTCCCCGAACGAGAAATACGACCTCGAAAGCTTCCACAAGGGGATCCGGTCCTGGGCGCGGGTGCTTGCGGCGCTGAGCTGACAGCACCGGGGCGCAAGGCCCCTGCGGATCATTCCGCGGGGGTTTCGCCCAGTGTATCGGAGCGCGACAGAAGCGGCCCCTCCTCCATGCGGATGGGGCGCGCCTCGCCCAGGCGCGGATGCAGGCGGCCCGCCAGCATCCACATCGCCAGAAGCCCCGCACCGCCTGCCACGAAAATCCCCGACAGCGGAGCGGCCAGCAGCACCAGCCAGGCCGCGCCCGGCGTCAGGATGCCCGAGACATCGCGATAGGCCGAATAGATCGCCGACATCTCGGTCCGCTCGGAGGGCTTGACCGCCATCAGGAAGGGCAGGCCCGCGCTCATGTCCAGAAGGATCAGGAAGAACGATCCCGCCACCAGCGCCAGGACCGCCAGCCAGGGCATCCCGGACACAGCGCCTGCCCCCGCGAACAACAGGCCCGACATCAGGAACCCCGTGCGCACGGCCTTGCGGATCGAATGCGCCCGCATCCAGCGCAGCATGAAGGGCGTCAGGAACAGAAAGCCGTTGCTGATCGACAGGACGATCCCGCCCAGCCGGTCACCAAGCCCCGCCTCGATGGCGAAGATCGGCAGGTAGACGACATAGACCCACCAGCCGCAGGACCGGAACGTTGCAAAGAGGAACCCCGCCATCAGGCGCGGCTGCGAGATGAAGCGCGGCAGATAGGACAGGGGATTGACCGCGGGTCTGACCGCGCGGGTGATCAGCTTGCCGTTGCCCAGCCGCAGGTAGAGGAACAGACCCAGCATCACCGCCGCCGCGATGGCCGCGATCACGAAGGGCGCGGGTTCCCACCAGTTGCGCAGGCTGACGCCCAGGACCGGACCCACGGTCCAGCCGAAGGCGCTGTAGAACATGCGCGATGTCTCGCAGCGGCCCAGTTCGATCTTGGAAATGTAATCAAGCACATAGGCGTTGAAGCAGACAAAACAGATCACCGTGGCCATGGCGATCAGCAAAAGCCCCGCCACCACCGCCGGACCGCTGCCCTGCGTGGCGATCAGAGCACCCATCGAAAACATCGCAGCCCCTGCCGAATAGACCCAGCGGCGCGGCATGAAGCGCGTGACGAAGGGCACCATCAGCCCCGTGACGAGCGAGATCACTCCGACCCAGAAATAGGCCTTGCTGACCGTCTGTGCGTCGCCCAGCCCCTCGTACAGGGCCAGCGGAAAGACCGAGATCAGGATGCCCCGCGCGATCGCCTCGGTTCCGGCAAGCAAAGCGAAACCGCGCACGCTCGGTGCGGGGGCGTGGCGAAGCCACTCGGGTATGCGACGCTCGTGCATCTTGGGGTCCTGATCTGCATCCAGAGTGATGCAGGATGTGCTGAAAAGATAAGCTGTCTGCGACCTGCCACGCGGCGTTTTCAGACCGGGTTCAAACCGGTCGGCGGCGTTCGCGCACCACGATGTAGATCCCCGAGGCGATGATGATCGTGGCCCCGAGGAACACGGTCGCGCGCGGCCATTCTGCAAAGAACAGCCAGCCCCAGAGCAGCGCGAAGATCATCAGAACGTATTCGAAGGGTGCCACCACCGATGCGGGCGCCTGCCGGTAGGCCTGCGCCATGGCATAGCCGATGCAGGCCGACAGAAAGCCGAGGCCGATCAGGCTCGGCAGGTCCCCGGGTTCGGGCCAGACCCAGGGCGCGAAGGCAAAGCGCAGGCTTTCAGAGGTGAAGCTGTCGGCATAGCGGCCGTCGCCCGCCAGAAGATACATGGCCGCCGCCACGATGATGAACGCCACCTGCATGTGCAGCGCCAGCGTCGAGGCGCGCGTCGCCTGCCCCAGTTTGCGCGTGAGCACCGAAGTGCCCGCATAACCCGCCGCCGACAGCACCGGCAGCACCGCCGCCCAGCCCGCGCCGAGGCTGAGTTCAGGCCCCAGCATCACGAGCACGCCCGCGAACCCCACAAGGATCGCCGTCATCCGCCGCACGCCCACCTTTTCGCCCAGAAACGGGATCGACATCAGCGTGACGAACAGCGGTGCCACGAAATAAAGCGCCGTCGCCGTGGCCAGCGGCATGGCAACGAAGGCAAGGTAGAACGCGCTGTTGGCGAAGACGACCAGCACCGCGCGCAGCACATGCAGGCCCGGGCGCTGCACGATCAGCAGTCGGAAGCCGCCTTCGGCCATCAGGATCCCGAGGACGAAGATCATCCCCACCCCTGACCGGAAAGCGACGATCTGGTGCAGTGGATAGCCGCCCGACAGCCCCTTGATCAGCACGTCGTTGACCGAGATGAAGAACATGCCCGCCAGCATGAAACCGATGCCCAGAAGGGGGGCGTTGCGCGCGTCCTGCATCGGTCGTTTCCGCTGTTCACATGTTATGCATCCGCGATAGAAAGGCGCGGGCGGAAAGGCAAGAGATGACGGCGCAGGCGATCCCCGGCTTCAGTGACCACAGCGCGCAGGTGAACGGGCAGACCATCGCCTATTCCCGCGGGGGCGAGGGACCGCCGGTCCTGCTTCTGCACGGGTTTCCGCAGACGCGCGCGATGTGGCGCGGCGTGGCGCCGCTGCTGGCGCGCGACTTCACGGTGATCGCGGCCGATCTGCGGGGATATGGGGCAAGCTCCAAGCCCGAGGGCGTCGCCGCGATGTCCTTCCGCGCCATGGCCGCCGATCAGGCGGCGCTGATGTGGCACTTGGGGTTTTCGTGCTATCACCTCGTGGGTCATGACCGGGGGGCGCGGACGGCGCACCGGCTCGCGCTCGACGCGGGCGACGGGCTGCTGAGCCTCACGCTCATGGATATCGTGCCGACGCATCTGCTGCTCGACAAGCTGACGCAGGGGGTGGCGAAGGACTATTATCACTGGTTCTTTCTTGCCCAGCCCGCGCCCTTTCCCGAAACGCTGATCGGGCATGACCCGGATCTCTTCTTCGAACGCTGCCTTCTGGGCTGGGGCAAGGCAACGCTGGACCAGTTCGACGCAGACGCGTTGGCCCAATACCGCGCGGCGTGGCGCGACCCCGGGACGATCCACGCCATGTGCAATGACTACCGCGCCGCGATCGACGTCGACTTCGGTCACGACGCCGCCGATCAGGGCCGTCAGGTCGAGGTGCCCGCGCTTGTCCTCTACGGCGCAGACGGGCCGATGTCGCGCCGCTATGACGTGGGTGCGACCTGGGCGGACCGGCTGGCGCGGATGCGGGCGCAGGCCATTCCGGGCGGGCATTTCTTCCCGGATCAGTCGCCCGGGGAAACGGCGGCAGCTCTGTCAGATTTTCTCATGAAACCAGAGCTTTAGAAGGCCCCATTGAAGCGGTCTGGCAAAAGGTACTGGGTGTCGTAATCGGGGCGGTCGAACTGCCAGTAGCCGCTGTCGCCGCGCGGCTTCCAGCTGCGGTGCATCCTGCGGCGCAAGGGGCCAAGGTCGAACCCCTCTTCCATCCGCAGGTCCGCGAAGCCTTCGAAGATCGCCCGGTCTTCGCCCCGTTCGGTGGCGAACCAGTGCCGCCCGATGGCGGTGTCCTTGATGCCCGTGCCGATCTCGGCGGTGACCGCGTTGCGGCGGTCCATCGCCTCGCTGTAGGCGTCGAAATCGCAGAATTTCAGATGGAACAGATAAAGGTTGTCAGGCGTCACCAGCTTGTCGGCCTGGGTGAAGTGCCCGCCGCGCACGATCTTGGTGCCCAGCGAGAGGACGCAAGGTTTGGAATAATGCGGCGCCGGGCGCACATGGCGGCGCGGGCCCAGCACATGGTCGCGCACCGGGTCCTGTTCGAGGTCGATGCGGTGAATGACCTCGAGCCCCAGCGGCGTGAGCACACGGCGCTGCGGATGCGCGGCCAGAAAGTCGGTCAGGCTCTGGCCCTCTGCGGGGTCGACCACGACAAGTTCGTCCACATCCCCCACGATCACCCAGTCGTAATAGCCGCGCAGGCCGCCAACGAGGTTGTTGAGAAGGCGCCACCGTTTCATGTCGAAGTTCGGGTGGGGATCGCCCGGAATGCCGATGATGTTGCACCCCGCCGCCTGCCGCGCGACGCCGTCACCGCGCCCGTGATTGACGATATAGAGGTTCTCGCGCCCGACGAGGCCGCCGTAATGGCGCAACCAGATGTCGAGGAAGAACGCGTCATCGCGCACCATCGTGACAACTGCCAGTCCCGCCATACCCGCGCCCCTTGTTCTGCCGACCCCTTTACACGGGGCCTTGTCCGCCTCTTCTAACCCGTTTGCACTTTGGGTAGAATCCCAAATCAACCAAAAAGGGTAAGGCTTGGGCAAATGATCGATCTGCTGCACGTCCGCGGGGACATGAACGAAACGGGCTGTTTCTTTCACCGCGCGCATGACGTGACCCAGACGCAATTTCAGGTTCTGGGCGAACGGGGCAGCGGCACGAACCTTGTGCGGCGCCTGATCGACCTCAACTGCGACATCACCAAGACCGAGGCGCTGGGATGGAAACACGGGTTTCCCATCAGCGTCGGCATCCCCGACAACCTGACGGCCGTCTGCGTCTTCCGCAACGCTGCCGACTGGGCGATTTCGATGTACAAGCGCCCCTGGCATGCCCATCCCGATCTGCAGGCCCTGCCCTTTTCCGACTTCATCCGCGCCGAATGGCACGCGGTCATCGACCGCACCGGCGATTTCGATCTGGTCCACCCGGAACTGCATGTCGACGGGGCGGAGCTGCAATACGACCGCCACCCGCTGACCGGCAAACGGTTCGAAAACCTTTTCGCGCTCAGGCGCGCGAAGATGGCGGGACATCTGAGCATGCTCAAGCGCGGCTGCAACGTCACGCTTGTGCGGATGGAAACGGTGCTCGAAGCGCCCGAGGCCTTCATGTTCGCGTTCCAGACGGCCTATGGCCTGGCCCCGAAAACCGAAGGCTTCCGCAGCGAAGCCCGGCGGATGGGTCATCGCTGGAAGCCCAGAGTTGCCCACCGCGAACCCGCCCCCGAGGCCCTGTCCGAGGCAGACCATGCCTTCATGGTCTCGCAGCTCGATCTCGCGGTCGAGGCCTATCTGGGATATCGCTACTGAGGAAAGAGTGGCGCGGTTGACGGGGCTCGAACCCGCGACCCCCGGCGTGACAGGCCGGTAC
>CAZNMV010000183.1:0-892 GCA_964573835.1 uncultured Aestuariivita sp.
CTCGGGGCGGACCTTGAACCGGTTCCGGGGCCGATACAGGGCAGGACCTCGGAGCTCGTTCTTCCCATCGGCCCGGTTTCGGGCCATATCGGGCACAGCCTCACGCAATCGGGGGACGTAAGCCATGCAAATCTTCGTCGGCCTTGGAAATCCGGGCGCGAAATACGCGGGCAACCGCCACAATATCGGCTTCATGGCGATGGACCGGATCGCCGCCGATCACGGCTTCGGCCCCTGGCGGTCGAAGTTCCGCGGGCATGTCTCGGAAGGCACCCTGGGCGGCACCAAGGTGCTGCTGCTGAAGCCCGAAACCTTCATGAACCTGTCGGGCGATGCGGTGCAGCAGGCGATGGCCTTCTACAAGCTGACGCCTGCCGACATCGTGGTCTTTCATGACGAGCTCGACCTGCCCCCCGGCAAGGCGCGGGTCAAGCAGGGCGGCGGGCATGCGGGCCATAACGGCCTGCGCTCGATCCATGCCGCCATCGGCGATGCCTATGGGCGCGTGCGTCTGGGCATCGGCCACCCGGGCCGCAAGGAAATGGTCGCGCAATACGTGCTGCACGATTTCGCCAAGGCGGATCAGGACTGGCTGGACGACCTCTTGCGCGGCATCTCGGACGGCGCGCCGCATCTGGCGGCCGGTGACGGTCCGCGGTTCCTGAACGCGATTGCCTTGCGCACCGCGCCGCCCCGGTCGTCCGGGAAAGCGGCCAAACCGGCGGCCGGGGCAGACCCTGACCCCGAACCGCAGGACACGCGCAGCCAGATGCAGAGGCTGCTGGACCGGTTCAGGTGACGCCCCTTTCCACCGCGTTCGAGGTTCAGGCGCGGGCGTGCGCGGGGCTCGGCTCGCCCGCCAGTGGAGTATCCACTTCGCGGCGCGGGTACA
>CAZNMV010000183.1:902-6720 GCA_964573835.1 uncultured Aestuariivita sp.
CGGCTCGCCCTTCATGGCGCGGCTCTGCGCCCTTCTGGCTGACATCTGGCCCAGGGACGGCGCGCTCGCCACCCGCGCGGCGCGGTTCACCGGCGATCTTGGACCCGCGTGTGTCTCGCTGCCCTTGCGCGTGGCGGGGGGGCTGCATGCGCTGGTCCTGACCGGCGCGGATGACGCGCTGACGGCTCTCTATCCTCCGCAAGACCCCGCGGAGGCCGCCTTTCGCGACGGTATCGCCGCGGCGCTGGCGCGGCACGACGTCTTTCTCGCCGACTGGATCGACAGCCCGCCCCAGACGAACGAGATCCGCCGATCGGCCGTGCTGATCGCCGGGGCGCACGTGGCGGTTGCGCGCTTTGCGCTTCCGGTGCACCTGTCGGAACTGGGCGCCTCGGGGGGCCTCAACCTGATCTGGGACCGTATCGCGCTGCAGGGCCCCGGCTGGCGGCGGGGGCCGGCGGACGCCGTGGTGACCTTGTCGCCCGACTGGCGCGGCCCGCCGCCCCCCGACGCCGCGCCCGTTGTCGCCGAAAGCCGGGGCGTCGATCTCAACCCCATCGACCCGCGCGACGCGGGCGGCCTGTTGCGCCTGTCCGCCTATCTCTGGGCCGACCAGCCCGAACGCCTGGCCCGCACCCGTGCGGCCGCTGCCGTCTTCGACGCCCATGTCGACCGGGGCGACGCGGTCGACTGGCTGGAGGCGCGCCTGGCCCAGACCCCAGAGGGCCGGTTGCACCTGATCCAGAACACCGTGGCCTGGCAGTATTTCCCGCCCGAAGCACAGGCGCGGGGCCAGCGCCTGATCGAGGACGCAGGCGCGCGGGCGACCGAAGCCCGGCCTCTGGCCTGGTTGCAGATGGAAACCGATGGCGACACCGGGCAGGGCGGCGCGGCGGTGACGCTGCGGCTCTGGCCGGGGGACGTGCGGCTTGCACTGGGGCGCGCGGATTTCCACGGGCGCTGGATCGATTGGCGCCACGGCTGACCCCGCGTCCCCGTTGCGCGCGTCCGCGCGCGGGCGCATTCTGGACGCAAGGCGAAGAGGGGAGAGGGGACATGCGCACATTCGGGAAATGGCTGGGGCGCATCCTGCTGATGGCGCTTCTGGCGGCAGTCGTGATGGGCGTCTGGAAACGCGAGGAGATCACGCGCCTTCTGGCGGTCAATTCGCTGTTCGAACCCGACCGGATCGTGGGCAATTTCAGCGCGATGGACGCGGCCTTCCTGACCGTCCCGGTCAGCCGCGGCGACGGGCCGACCGCAGATCTGCCCTATGGCCGCTCCTTCGACCTGCCCCAGGGCGCGGAGGACTGGATCGCCGACCGGGCGGTGACCTCGCTTCTGGTGATGCAAGACGGTGCGATCCGGCACGAGGAATACTTCCTCGGCACCACGGCCGAGGATCGCCGGATCAGCTGGTCGATCGCCAAAAGCTATCTCTCCGCCCTGTTCGGCGTGATGCTGGAGGACGGCGCCATCGCCTCGCTCGACGATCCGGTCACGCAATATGCGCCGATACTCGCAGGCGGAGCCTATGACGGCGCGACCATCCGAAACGTCCTGCAGATGACCAGCGGCGTGGTCTTCGACGAGGATTACCTCGACTACAATTCCGACATCAACCGCATGGGGCGCGTGCTGGCGCTGGGCGGGCTGATGGACGACTTCGCCGCCGGTCTGACCGCGACCGAGGCCACGCCGGGTGCGCGCTGGAAATACGTGTCGATCGACACCCATATCGTGGGCATGGTGATCCGCGGCGCGTCCGGGCGCAGCATTCCCGACCTGATGTCGGAAAGGATCATGGTGCCGCTGGGGCTCGAGCGGGACCCCTATTTTGTCACCGACGGGGCCGGGGTCGCCTTCGTGCTGGGCGGGCTGAACCTGACGACCCGCGATTATGCCCGCTTCGGCCAGATGATCCTGCAGGACGGGCAGTGGCAGGGCCGGCAGGTCGTGCCTGCGGAGTGGATTCGCGAAAGCACTGCCGCCAGCGCGCCGACCGGCCCGGGCCAGACCGGCTATGGGTATCAGTGGTGGATGCCGGCCGATGCGGCGGAGGGCGAATTCTTCGGCCGTGGCATTTACGGCCAGTATCTCTATATCGACCGGCAAAGGGGTGTCGTGATCGTGGTCACCGCCGCCGATCGCGGGTTCCGCGGACCGGGCGTGCACGAGGCCAATATAGACATGCTCCGCGCAATAGCCGCCGCGGCAGAGGGGGAATGATGGAGCCCGAAGACAGCGTTAACGTTCTGGGTGGGCCGCTCGAGGCCTGTTCCCGCGATCCCCTGACCGGCTTTTTCCGCGATGGCCATTGCAACACCTGCGCGGCCGACCGGGGCAGCCACACCGTCTGCGCCGTGATGACCGAGGAATTTCTGGCCTATTCCAAGTATGTAGGCAACGATCTGAGTACCCCACGCCCGGAATTCCGGTTTCCCGGGCTGAAGCCGGGCGACCAGTGGTGCCTCTGCGCGGGCCGGTTCCTGCAGGCCGCCGACGAAGGCTGCGCGCCCCGCGTGCGGCTGGCGGCGACACATCGCAGCGCGCTCGACATCGTGCCGATGGACGTGCTCGAACGCCACGCGGGCTGAGGCAGGCTCAGCCCGTCGTCATCTCCCATCCCAGCGCCTTGGCGACGGTGAAGATGTCCTTGTCGCCGCGCCCGCACATGTTCATGCAGATCAGGTGATCCTTCGGCAGATCGGGCGCGATCTTCATCACATGCGCCAGCGCGTGGCTGGGTTCCAACGCGGGAATGATCCCCTCCATCACACAGCAAAGCTGGAACGCCTCGAGCGCTTCGGTATCGGTGATGCTGACATATTGCGCGCGGCCAATGTCGTGCAGCCAGGCATGTTCCGGCCCGATGCCGGGATAATCGAGCCCCGCCGAGATCGAGAACCCTTCGAGGATCTGCCCGTCTTCGTCCTGCAGAAGATAGGTGCGGTTGCCATGCAGCACGCCCGGGCGCCCGCCGGTGAGCGAGGCGCAATGCTCCATCTTCTCGTTCACGCCCTTGCCGCCCGCCTCGACGCCGATGATGTTCACCGAAGTGTCGTCGAGGAAGGGATAGAACAGGCCCATGGCGTTTGACCCGCCGCCGATGGCCGCGATGATCGTGTCGGGCAGGCGGCCTTCCGCGGCCTGCATCTGTTCCTTGGTTTCCTTGCCGATGATCGACTGGAAATCGCGGACCATCGCCGGGTAGGGGTGCGGACCCGCCACCGTGCCGATGCAGTAGAAGGTATCGCGCACATTGGTCACCCAGTCGCGCAGCGCGTCGTTCATCGCGTCCTTGAGCGTGCCGCGCCCGGAGGTCACCGGGATCACTTCGGCGCCCAGAAGCTTCATCCGGAAGACGTTCGGTGCCTGGCGCTCCACGTCATGCGCGCCCATGTAGACCACACATTTCAGGCCGAACTTGGCGCAGACGGTCGCGGTCGCCACGCCGTGCTGGCCTGCGCCGGTTTCCGCGATGATGCGGGTCTTGCCCATCCGGCGGGCAAGGATGATCTGGCCCAGCACGTTATTGATCTTGTGCGCGCCGGTGTGGTTCAGCTCGTCCCGCTTCATGTAGATCTTCGCCCCGCCCAGATGCGCGGTCAGCCGTTCGGCATGATAGAGCGGCGAGGGGCGGCCGACATAATGCGTCCAGAGATCGTGCATCTCGGCCCAGAAGCTGTCGTCGGTCTTGGCGCGCTCGTACTGCGCTTCCAGCTCGAGGATCAGCGGCATCAGCGTTTCCGACACGAAGCGTCCGCCGAACTGGCCGAAGCGGCCGCGGTCGTCCGGCCCCGTCATGAAGGAGTTGAAGAGATCATTCATCGCGCTGTCCTCTCTGTCACCACAGCGGTTTAGCTGCAGCATTCAGAAGGGTAAAGCGATCCTTCGAAGGATCGCTTTCGGGCTGGGTAGCGAACTTTCGAAAGTTCGCTACTCCAGCCGGTAAAGCGGTGCTCGGTTGCAGAAAATGACGAAGTGGCCGTTGTTCTCGATCGCGCGGAAGCCGCGCCGCCGCAGTTCCTGGCGGAACAGCTCGCGTCCCACGATGCGTTCGACATCGCGCACGCGCCGGCGCACGACGCCTCCTGTCTGTGCCGACTTGGCGCTGAAAACATGGTTCATCCAGGCATGCGGGTCGAGGAATTCGGGCAGATCGGGCATGCCCTCAGTCTGCGGCGTGTTGGTTAACGAAGGGTTGAAGCCGCTGCGGAAAACGCGGCGATGAGGCCCGCGTCCTTCACGCCCTTGTCCCGCTCCACGCCGGACGACACGTCGACCTGCCGCGCCCCCGTCAGGGCGACGGCCTCGCCCAGATTGGCGGGCGTCAGTCCCCCCGCCAGCATCCACGGCACCGGCCAGCGCCGCCCCGCGATCAGCCGCCAGTCGAAGGCCAGCCCGTTGCCGCCGGGCAGGGGGCCGTCCTTCGGCGGTTTGGCATCGACGAGGATCTGGTCGGCCACCTGCGCGTATGTGTCGAGCGCCGCCAGATCGCCCGCCCCGGACACCCCCACCGCCTTCATCACCGGCAGGCGGCTGCGCGCTTTCACCGCGGCCACCCGCGCGGGCGTCTCCGATCCGTGAAGCTGCAGCATGTCGACCGGCACCTGCGCCAGCAGAGCGTCGAGCGCTGCGTCATCCGCATCGACGGTCAGCGCCACCTTCACCACCCCCGGCGGCACGCTCAGCGCCAGCGCCGCGGCGCGGTCAAGCTCGAGATGCCGCGGGGAGGGGGGGAAGAAGACGAAACCCACATAGGCCGCCCGCGCGGCTGCGGCCGCCGACACGTCCTCGGGGCGGCTCAGGCCGCAATATTTGACCAGTATCCGCGGGGGCATGTGCGCGCCTCAGCGCCCGTCTTCGAGAAGTGCGAGAACCTCGTCCCGGGATCCCGTCTTTTCGGTCTTCAGCCGGCTCACCTCGCGTTCGAGACGCCTGGCCTCGCGGGTCTGGCGGGTGGCTTCGGCGCGGTACTTGTATTCGCGCAGCCATTCCCAGACGAACCCGATGACCAGCCCCGCAACGATCCCGCCGAAGACCACGATGAACAGCGGCAGTTCGACCGACCACGTCACCCCGAACAGGTCCGACAGCCCCGGGGGCAGCGCCTCGATCGTCACGGGCGCGCGGTTGGCCAGCGCCACGGACACGAGCACCACGGCCAGCGCCGCAAGGAAGGCATAGCGGACATAGGTCATCGAAGGGTCACTTTCCGTTCAGACGGTCGCGCAGCAGCTTGCCTGTCTTGAAGAAGGGGACGTGCTTTTCCTCGACATGGACGGTGTCGCCGGTGCGGGGGTTGCGGCCCACGCGGGACTCGCGCCGCTTGACCGAAAAGGCCCCGAAGCCGCGCAGTTCCACACGGTCCCCGCGCGCCATTGCCTCGGTGACCTCGTCGAACACGGTGTTCACGATCCGCTCGACATCGCGCTGGTAGAGATGCGGGTTTTCGTCGGCGATCTTCTGGATCAATTCGGATCGGATCATCGGGTCTCCCTCCCCAGGACGACACGCACGGTGGCAACTAAGGGCCGACTATAGGGGCAAATTCCCGGTCACGGAAACGGGAAGTCGCCCCCTCGGGGCTGCGAATGACGGATTTTCAAGGTTTTAGATGGGCTATGACGGCCTGCCGACACCGTCGCGGCCTGCCGGCGCGGTCCTGTCGCGTCTGCGCCGTGGGTGTCGGCGGGTCGATTCGCCCCCCGATATGCAAAAGGCCCCGCCACAGGGGCGGGGCCTTCCATCAGTCCGAAGACCGATCCGTTTACTTGCCGTCGCCCTTGAGCGCGGCGCCCAGGATGTCGCCCAG
>CAZNMV010000184.1:0-6719 GCA_964573835.1 uncultured Aestuariivita sp.
GATGGACGGCGGCAAGCGCGCGATCACCATCGACGAGGTGCCGCTGGAATGGTGCTGGGGGCGCGGGGTCAAGCTCGATTTTCGCCATCTGGCCGATGGCCATGTCGCCACCCCCGACGAGGTCGCGGCCGAGCTGGCGCGCATCGGCCATGACCTGGCGGAGGGCGACATCGTCTTGGTCAATACCGCCGCCGGGGCGGCCTATGGCACGCCCGACTACGTGGCGACGGGCTGCGGGCTGGGGCGCGCGGCCACCAATTACCTGACCGAACGCGGGGTGCGGATCACCGGCACAGACGCCTGGAGCTGGGATGCCCCCTTTGTGCACACTGCCAAGGCGGTGGCGCGGACCGGGGATGCCGGGCTGATCTGGGAAGGGCACCGCGCCGGGATGGACCGGATGTATCTGCACATGGAAAAGCTGGCCAATCTGGAAAGCCTGCCCGCAACCGGCTTCGAGGTGATCTGCTTCCCCGTCAAGATCAAGGCTGCCAGCGCCGGCTGGTGCCGCCCCGTCGCCGTTCTGAAGGAAACCCCCTGACGGGACCCATCCTCAGCTCTGCGGGGACCGGCGGCCTGCATGCGCCCGGCAATGCCCGGTCCGCCTTTGCGGATCCTTGCAGACCCTCCTTGGCCCATCGACGCCGTCGGGGCACGGTCACTGCATGGAACCCGTTTCCGAACATGGGTGAGAAACCGGGGCAACCGCCCTGCCGGGCTCATCAGGCGGGCGACCGGGGCAACCGCGACAGATCCCGGATCGGCCGTCGGAACCGGGGGGCCTCCAACCTCCCGGACTTGGGCTTCGCTGCCTTCATACTGCCCGATCTCGACATAGACGGGCCAGAGCAGTGCTGACCTAGAGGCTGACGACGGCCTTGCGCAGCGTCGCAGGCGACAGGTGTTCCGACACCGGGCCGGGCGCGTCAGGCCAATCGCGACAAAAGCGAGAACAGCCGAGCGCGTTCGCGCGCCGACAACGGCGCGAGCGTGCGCTCCGAAACCTCAAGCGCCGTGGCTTTTGTCACCTCGAAAAGGGTGCGACCCGCGTCCGACAGCGTCACGGTCAGCCGACGCCGGTCTTCAGGGTCGGGGACCGACTCGACCAGGCCCTGACGGACAAGGCGGTCGACAACACCCTTGATCGTGGCCGCATCCATCGAGGTTTCGCGACCCAGCTGGTTTTGTGACAGCGGCCCGAGTTCGGCAAGCCGCGCCAGTGCCGCAAACTGCATTGCGGTCACCCCCGGGATCGACGCGGAAAAGATAGACAGGTGCCGCTGGTTCACACGCCGCAGCAGATAGCCGATCTGTTCGTCGAGCCTGTATGACGTATTCTCGGTCATTGCCCTGCCTTAACCGCACCAACCCCACCACGCAAGAAAGCGAACCCGTTGACAGGTCTGCAGAGGGACCACAATATGGTTTGTATACAAACAAAAAACGCCGCGGGGGAGAGGATATATGGGAAGCTATGCCCGGCCAGGAACTCTGACCGAAGCGCTGGACTTGATGGCACAGGGCGGAAGGCGCCTTCTCGCCGGTGGGACCGATCTGTATCCCGGCGCCGGGCCCAGTCTGTCGGGCGATATCCTTGACCTCACGGGGGTGGATCGGTTCACCGGCCTTGGATCCGCGGCCGACGGCGGTTTGCGGATCGGGGCCTGCACCAAATGGACCGAGATCGCCGAGGCAGATCTGCCGCCTGCGCTCGACGCGCTGCGCGCCGCGGCCCGGCAGGTCGGCGGCAGACAGATCCAGAATGCAGGCACCATCGGGGGCAACCTGTGCAATGCCTCGCCGGCGGCGGATGGCGTGCCGCCGCTTCTGGCCGTGGATGCCGAAGTCGAACTGGTGTCGCCGCGCGGCACGCGCCACCTGCCGCTGGCCGATTTCATCACGGGCCCCCGGCGGACCGCCCTTTGCCCGGACGAGGCGCTGGCCGCCGTGGTGATACCGCAGGCATCTCTCACCGGAGGTTCGGCCTTCGTCAAACTGGGGGCCCGGGCGTATCTCGTGATTTCCATCGCGATGGTGGCGGCGCGGATCGTGACCGAAGGGGGCCGCGTGCGCGAGGCGGCCATCGCCGTTGGGGCCTGTTCCGCCGTCGCCCGTCGCCTGCCTGCGGTCGAGGCCGCGCTAAAGGGGGCCGCGGTGTCCGAGGCGGCGGGCAGGATCGATCCCGCCGACGTCGCGGCCGCCCTCGCACCGATAGACGACGTGCGTGCAACGGCTGCCTACCGGGCCGGTGCCGCAGCCGAACTTGTCCACCGCGCCGTGACCGAGGCAATGGCATGATCACCTTCACGCTGAACGGAGCGCCCGTCACCATCGACTGCCCACCAACGGAACGACTGACCGAGGTGCTGCGCGACAGGCTTGGCCGCACCGGCACCAAGGTCGGCTGCGACGCGGGCGATTGCGGAGCCTGCACGGTGCTCATCGACGGCGCGCAGGTCTGCGCCTGCCTTGTCCCCGCCGCCCGGGCCGCGGGGCGGCAGATCGAAACGGTCGAGGCCGATACCCCCGAACTGAGCCGCCTGCGCGATGCCTTTCTGCGCCATGGCGCGGCGCAATGCGGCATCTGCACGCCCGGCATGCTGATCGCGGCGGCGGACCTTTTGCGGCGCAACCCGACCCCGTCCGAAAGCGAAGCATCGGATGCCTTGGGCGGGGTGCTGTGCCGATGCACAGGCTACCGCCGGATCATCGCGGCCGTCTGCGACACCAGTGACGGCAGCGCAGCGGCGCCCGCAACCGGCGCTGTCGGGGCCTCCCTCCCGCGCGTCGATGGCATGGCCAAGGTCATGGGCGACAGTTTCGGGGCCGATTACGCGCCGGAGGGCGCGCTGGTGGTCAAGGCTTTGCGCTCGCCCCATGATCACGCGGCATTCCGTTTCGGCGATCTTGCCGCCTTCGCCGCGCGACCCGGCGTCGCCGCCGTCTTCACGGCAGAGGATATACCCGGCCGCAACGTCTTCGGCGCGATCCCGGCCTTCGCCGACCAACCCGCCATCGCCACTTCGCCCGCGCGGTTCCGTGGCGAATGCGTCGCGCTTGTCGCCTTCGAGCCGGGAACGGACGTGGATCTGGCCGAATTCCCCGTCACCTGGACGCCCCTGCCCGCACTGATGTCGCCCGCCGCGGCCGAAGCGCCCGACGCACAGGCGATCCATCCCACCCGGCCCGGCAATCGGCTGATCGAGGGAACGGTCAGGCGCGGCGACGTTGACGCCGCATGCGCGGCCTCGGCCCATGTCGTCGAGGGCGCCATGCAGACCGGCTTCGTCGAACACGCCTATATCGAACCGGAAGCCGGCGCCGCATGGATGGAAGGCGATGTTCTGGCGATCCGCGCCTGCACCCAGGCCCCGATGATGGATCGCGATGAAACCGCCGTGGTGCTCGGTCTCGGGGTCGAGAAGATCCGGATCATCCCGGCCGCGACCGGCGGCGGTTTTGGATCGAAGCTCGACGTCAGCCTGCAACCGCTTCTGGGTCTCGTCACGCTGAAAACGGGAAGACCCTGCCGGATGACCTATTCGCGGGGCGAAAGCATGGCCTCGACGACCAAGCGCCACCCGGCCGAGATGCGGGGGCGGATCGGCTGCGATGCGGGAGGGCGGATCACCGCCATGGACTTCGAAGGGCGCTTCGACACCGGCGCCTATGCCAGCTGGGGGCCGACCGTCGCCAATCGGGTTCCCGTGCATATCACAGGCCCCTACCGCACCCCGAATGTCCGCGCGCGCGCCCGCGCCGTTCATACCAATGGGCCGGTCTCGGGCGCCTTCCGGGGCTTCGGCGTGCCGCAAGGCGCGCTCTGGCAGGAAACGCTTTACGACCGCCTGGCCGAGAAGGCCGGGATCGACCGGCTCGAGTTCCGCATCCTGAACGCGCTGCGGGACGGCGACCAAACCGCCACCGGCCAGCATCTCGCCTCGGTCGGGATCGGGACGTGCCTCGAGGCGCTTCGTCCGCACTGGAGCCGCGCACTGGCCGATGCCGCGAAGGCACCCGGACGGCGCGGCGTGGGTGTGGCTTCGTGCTGGTATGGCTGCGGCAACACCGGGCTGCCCAACCCGTCGACGATCCGGCTGGGCCTGACTGCCGAGGGCCTGCTCGTCCTGCATCAGGGCGCAGTCGATATCGGTCAGGGCGCCAATACCGTCATCACCCAGATCGCGGCCGAGGCGCTGGGACTGCCGGTCGCTGCCTTCGAGCTGGTCGGCGCCGATACCGCGCTGACGCCGGACGCCGGCAAGACGTCCGCCAGCCGACAGACCTATGTCACCGGCCGCGCCGCGCAGGCGGCGGGCGCTGCACTCAGGGGCGCAATCCTGCGGCATGTGAATGCAAGCGATGGCGCGTCGCTTGCGCTTGAGGGCGCACGGCTCATCGTGACCGAGGACGGCGTGGCGCGCGAAATCGATCTCGCCCTGCTATCCGAACAGGGCCATGGCTATGTGCTGATGGCCGAGGAAACCTATGATCCACCGACCTCGGCGCTCGATGCCGATGGTCAGGGCGTGCCCTATGCCGTCTACGGCTACGGCGCGCAGATGGTGGAACTCGAGGTCGACCCGGCGCTCGGCACTGTGCGGCTTCTGAAGATCACGGCGGCGCATGACGTCGGCCGCGCGATCAACCCGGCCCTTGTTCAGGGCCAGATCGAAGGTGGCATCGCGCAAGGGATCGGGCTGGCGCTGATGGAGGAATACCTGCCCGGACGGACGGAAAACCTGCATGATTATCTGATCCCGACAATCGGCGACGTGCCCGAGGTCGAGAGCCTGATCCTCGAAGTGCCCGACCCTGAAGGGCCCTATGGCGCGCGCGGGCTGGGCGAACACGTTCTGATCCCGACCGCGCCCGCCATCTTGAACGCGATCCGCCATGCCACGGGGGCCGAGTTGCAGCGCGTGCCGGCGCTGCCGCATCGCGTGCTTGCCGCGCTGGACACGGGCCGATGACCGCCCCGGGCGACAAGCTGCGCTGCGATGCCTGCCCGGTCATGTGCTACATCGCGCCGGGCCAGACGGGCGCCTGCGACCGCTATGCGAACGAGGACGGCAGGATCGTGCGCACCGACCCGGTCGTGATGCTGTCGCATGCGCTGGACCGGGGCGAAAGAACGGTCCCCTTCGCTGCCCGCACCTGGGACGGAGAGCCCTTTCCCGCCGATACCTTCGTGACCGGCATCGGTGCTGGCACCACCTACCCCGATTACAAGCCCGCGCCCTTCATCGTCTCGTCCAGGGTCGAGGGGGCCGACATGGTCACCGTGGTGACCGAGGCGATCTTTTCCTATTGCAGCGTGAAGGTGAAGATCGACACCGACCGCCACCTCGGCCCCGAAGGCGCGACGGTGCGGATCGGGGCCGAGGCCATCGGCCATGTGATGACCGCCGAATACGGCAGCCAGATGCTGTCGCTGGGCGGGGTCCATCACCTGACCGGCGGCAGCAAGGCCGAGGGCCGGGAGACCTGCGCCGCTCTGCTGGCGCTGTGCAACGGCGAACCGGTGGACCTGGCCATCGACGGCGGATCGGTCGTCACAGTACAGGCCGGCCAGCCGCCAGTGGTGGACGGCGTGCGCGAACGCCGGATGCGGGTCGGCTGCGGATCGGCGACGATCGGGATGTTCGCGGTGCAGTGGAAGGACCTGGTGGACGAGGTGGTGGTCGTCGATGATCACATCACCGGGGTTGTGAGCGAACATCAGGCAGGCAAGGTCATCGGCTGGGAACCGACCGGCATCCGGATCAAGGGCCACCGCTCCACCCCGGGGCGGTATTTCCGCGTCTCGGAACCGGGTCTGGGCTGGGGCGGCACCAAGCTGACCGACCCGCTGGAGATTCTGGGCGAATGGAACCCGAAGAAGGGTGCGCGCCCCGGGCTTACGCTCCTGATGGTGTCCACGACCGGCGAGGAATACGCCTATTTCGTGCTGGATGCCGATCTTCGCCCGCAACCTGCGCCGCTGCCCGAGGCGCTCAGGCCTTCGGTCGCCCTGATCGAAGAGAATTGTGAACCCTCGCTTTGCACAATCCTGTTCATGGGCGGTGCGGGAGGATCGCTGCGCGCCGGCGTCACGCAGAACCCGGTCCGGCTGACCCGATCGGTGCAGGCGGGGGAAACCCGGCTGACCGCGGGCGGGGCGGAGTGCTATGTCTGGCCGGGCGGTGGGATCACCTTCATGGTCGATGTCACGCGCCTCCCGCCGGGGTCTTTCGGCTATGTCCCCACCCCGGCGCTGGTGGCGCCTCTCGAATTCACCCTGCCGCGCGCGCAATACCTCGCGCTTGGCGGCCATGACGGGGCGATCCGCACGCTCGACCAGGTGCAGATTGAGGGCAGCGAATACGCGACCACCGCCAAGGTCATCTCCTGGCAGGGAGACGCGGAATGACCGCGCCGCGCTGGTCGGGCCCAAGCGCCTGCGCACGGCGCATGGCGGACGGAAGGATGCACCTGCAGCACGGTCCGATCGATGTGATCGCCGAGGCCTGGGGCGATCCGGAAGCAGTGGCGGCGGGCGAAGCCCGGATGCGGGCCCGGTTCGACACGATCCTCGCGGAACTTTGCGCCGAACTGCCCATGCTTCGTGCCGTTGATGCACGGCCCGCAGGGCCGGTCGCACGGCGCATGGCCGCGACCGTCGCGCCCTACCGACCCGCCTTCGTGACACCGATGGCGGCCGTGGCGGGCGCGGTGGC
>CAZNMV010000185.1:0-6674 GCA_964573835.1 uncultured Aestuariivita sp.
TAATATTGGGCCAGCTGTTCCGATCCAGCCGACCGTTTCACCGGCGCTGCGGCTGCAGGGGCCGCGGCCGGTTCGGGCTGCGGCGCCTGGGGCGCCGAGAGGGGCGCGGCACAAGCTGACAGGATCAAGGCCGCCGCCCCGATCAGAGCGGCATATGTAAGCCTGCGCTGCACGCCGGATCAGCCGGGAACAGCGGTGCTGGCGGTATCTCCCAGCCCATCGCGCCGCGCCTTGGCGGCGGCCAGCGTGTCGCGCAGGTCGGCCTCCATCTTCTTGAGGTCTTCTTCTGCGGCGGCGCGGCGGGCCTTGCCTTCGTCGGCGATCTGGAGGCTTTCCTGGATCGTGCCGATGAGGTCGGCATTGGCCTGTTTCACCGCCTCGATGTCGAAGACGCCGCGCTCCATCTCCTGGCGGATGAGCTTGTTGCTGTCGCGCAGGTTCTTCGCGTTCGCGGTCAGGAGTTCGTTGGTCAGATCGTTGGCGTCGCGCACCGCGGCCGCGGCTTCGGCCGACCGCTGGATGGTCACGGCCTGCGCCAGCTGCGTTTCCCACAGCGGCACGGTGTTGACCAAGGTCGAGTTGATCTTGGTGACCAGCGACTTGTCGTTTTCCTGCACCAGCCGGATCGAGGGGAGCGATTGCATCGTCACCTGGCGCGTCAGCTTCAGATCGTGGACGCGGCGTTCCAGATCGTCGCGGGCTGCACGCAGGTCGCGCAGTTCCTGCGCCTTCATCACCTGATCGGCTTCGGGGGCTTCGTGAACCTCGGTCTCCTTCGCGGGGATATGGGTGCCGTCGAGTTCGGCGAGCTTGGCTTCGCCCGCCGCGATGTAGAGCGCCAGTTCGTCATAGAAGGCCAGCGTCTTCTCGTAGAGCAGGTCGAGCGACTTGATGTCCTTCAGCAGCGTGTGTTCATGGCGCAGAAGATCGTCGGTGACCCTGTCGATCTGACCCTGCACCTTTTCGAAGCGCGCGGTGAACTGCGCGAAGGGCGCGGTGCGGCCGAGCAGTTTTTCCCACCAGGTGCGCTCGCGCCGGACGTCAAGCTCGCTCACCGAAAAGCCGCGGATGGTGGTGACGATGTTGCGCAAGCTGTCGCCCGCCGGGCCCACATCCTTGTTGCGCACGTCAGCGAGCATGGCCTGGCTGATCTGCTGCAGCTCGGCCTGGGCCGAAGATCCGAAGGACACGATCGAATTCGTGTCGGTCATGTCGATCTCGTTCATCCGCTTGCGGATTTCCGCACCCACCGGGGCGGGCGCGTCTGCAAGTGACACGATCTCGCCCTTGGGTTCGGGCAGAATGACGGCCGAGACTTCCTCGACCATGGCGAGGGCTTCCTCGGCTTTCTTGCGGACATTCTCGGACATGGGTTCCTCGCTGGTTACTCGTTGGTTACTCGGGGGACTGGGGATCAAGGCGCACGCCCTCGCGTGCGAGACGGTCGCGCAGGACGCCGATTTCGACGTCGAGGTCGCTGCGGTCTTCGAGGAGCATCTTGCGCGTGCGGGCCGAAAAGCCGGCGTCGAGATCGTCGAGCAGCTGCAGGTAATCGGTGCGCGCCTGCGCATCGCGGGTGCGCGCATGGATGTCGGCGAACTTGGCCGTCGCGTCGCGCGCACCCAGGAGATAGACGCCCAGATAGCGCCGCGCGCCGGTCAGGTCGCGGGGGTCTTCCTCGACCGTGCGCACCATCTGGCGCACCGTGGTCTGGAAGCGTTCGAGCCGCGCCTCGGCGGTGCGGTCGCCCGCCCGCTTGATCGCGTCGGTCATCGCCTTGAGATAGGTTTCCGCCTCGTCCACCACCCGGGCGACGCGGTCTTGCTGAAAGGTGTCGATGCCGTCCATGCCCTTGTCGGTCAGAGGGTCGATCCCGAAGGCCGCACCGTGCAGGAGCGTGGCGACCACCCCGAAGATGGCAGGCGCAAGGATGCCGGGCTCCGACGCGTAGGAGGCCATGGCGGCGCCGATGCCGGTGAGCGCGCTTGCCAGCATCTTGCGCGGCAGGGCGGGGCGGCGGGCGACCTTACGCTCGTGATAGGCGGCCTCGGCCCGCAGCCCGTCGCGCAGAAGCCACGCCGCCAGGATCAGCACCGCCGCCGCCGACAGACCCAGCGCCATGCCCAGCGCCCCGTCATTGAGCGAGAAGAAGCTAAGGATAACCGGCGGCAAGAACAGAAGATTGGCTTTTGCGCCCACGGGATCGACGCGCGCCCCGTCGAAGCCGCCGCGCGGCGGAGGCGCGTCGGGTGCTGTGCCCCGATCGGGGCTGTATTTTCCGCCGTAACGCCGCGCCATCCGCGTCAGAGGCCCCCCAGCCAGCCGGTCGAGACGCCGAACAGAACGATGAGCAGCGCCACATAGGCAAGATTGCGGATACCGCTCGCGGTCATGTGGCTCCCCTCGTTACTGGGGATAAGGTAGGCGATGATCGCGTCTGTTGCTAGCGCAAAGCCGTATTCCTGCGGCGCGGTTTCGCCGCCGCGGGTTTGGGCTGCTGCGGCTCGGGGTCAAGGCCCAGCTGGTCGCGCAGGATCTTGCGGCGCACTTCCTCGACCTCGCCGGCCTTGAGGTTGCCGAGCTGGAAGGGGCCATAGCTGACCCGGATCAGGCGGTTCACGATCAGCCCGAGATCCTCCATCGCGCGGCGGATTTCGCGGTTCTTGCCTTCGCGCAACCCCACCGTGGCCCAGGCATTGGCCCCCTGCTGGCGATCGAGCGTGACCGTCATCGGCAGGAAGCGTTCGCCGTCGATCACGAGACCCTTGCGGAGGGGGGCGAAATCCTCGTCCTTCGGCGTGCCCTTGATGCGCACGCGGTAGCGGCGCAGCCAGCCGGTGCTGGGCAGTTCGAGGCGGCGCTTGATCGCGCCGTCATTGGTCAGCAGCAGCAGGCCTTCGGAGTTGAGGTCGAGCCGCCCGATGCTCATGACGCGGGGCATGTCTTCGGGAAGCTTGTCGAAGATGGTTTCGCGGCCCTTTTCGTCGCGCGCGGTGGTCACGAGGCCCTGCGGCTTGTGATAGAGCCAGAGCCGCGCGGGTTCCGGCTCCGACACCTGCTTTCCGTCGACCGTGATGCGGTCTTTCGACGTCACGTTCAGCGCGGGGCTGTCGATCAGCTTGCCGTTCACCGCGACGCGGCCCGCTTCGATCATGCGCTCGGCCTCGCGGCGCGAGGCGATACCGGCGCGGGCGAGGACCTTGGCGATGCGGTCGCCGGGGGGTGGGGTGGGGCTCATGCCGCGGGGCTTACACCAGCGCGGGCGCTTGCGAAAGCGGGGATTGCGGGGCAGGGTGGGACATGGTGTTCAAATCCCATATGAATCAGGCACTTGAAGAAGCCCGCGCCGCTGCCGCGCGGGGCGAGGTGCCGGTGGGCGCGGTGCTGGTCGATCCGGGCGGGCGGGTCGTGGCGGCGGCGGGTAACCGCACGCGGGAACTGGCCGATCCCACGGCCCATGCCGAGGTTCTGGCGATCCGTGCCGCCTGTGCAGCCGTGGGGTCGGAACGGCTGCCGGGCCATGATCTCTACGTGACGCTGGAGCCTTGCGCGATGTGCGCCGCCGCCATCGCCGCGGCGCGGATCGCGCGGGTATATTACGGCGCGGCGGACCCGAAATCCGGCGGCGTCGCGCATGGGGCGCGGGTGTTTTCGCACCCGCAGGCGCATCACGTGCCCGAGGTCTACGACGGCATCGGTGCGGCCGAATCGGAGGCGCTGCTGAAGGCGTTCTTCGCCGGGAAACGGGGCTGAGGGGGCCGTATGCCAACCTGCGCACAGGGCGTGCGCAGGCTGTGCAGACGTGCCGTCTCAGACCTCGATCGCGTGCATCACCTGCGGTTCGATCACCTGCGTGCCCGTGCCTTCCAATCCCGCCACCAGATCGGCCGCCGATTGTTCGAGGATCGGGAAGGTGCCGTAGTGGCAGGGGATCACGGCCTTGAAGCGGAAATACCGCTTCGCGGCATAGGCGGCCTGCTTCATGTCCATGGTGAAATACCCGCCCGCCGACAGGATGCCGATATCGGGTTTGTGGTAATCCCCGATCCAGTCCATGTCGGCCATGAGCCCGGTATCGCCCGAGACATAGAGCGTGTGCCCGTCGCCCGCGATGACGTAGCCCACTTCCGATCCGCCCGTTCGCAAACCTTCGGCCGTCGGGAAGGTGGAGGAATGGCTGGCAGGCACCATCGACACCTTCGCCCCGCCCAGATCGACCGTGCCGCCCTTGTTGAAGCCGATGGTCTCGACGCCTTCGTGTTCGGCCCAGTGGCTCATCAGGTCGTATTGGCCGATGACCGGGATGCCGAGCTTCTTCGCCAGCGGCAGGACATCGACCACATGGTCGAAATGGGTGTGGGTCAGAAGGATGTGCGTGGCGCCCGCGATGGCGTCGCCGTGCCGGTCTTCCGGGAGGGCCGGGTTGCCCGAGAGCCACGGGTCGATCAGCAGCGTCTGCCCCGCGACCTCGATCCGGAAACTGCCATGGCCGAGCCAGATGATTTTCATGTCGTCCTCCCTAGATGTATTGCGCAAGGCTAACGACGGGCAGGACGGAAATCCATGGAGTTGACGCGGGTCATCGACGCCTATTGCGAAAGGCTGGATGCGGGATACTGGGCCGAGCCGGTGAACGCGGTCACAAATGCGGCCTTCGTGATCGCGGCGGCGGTGATGTGGCGGCGCAGTGAAGGGCTGGCGCTGGCGCGCGCGCTTTGCGCGGTGCTGGCGGCGATCGGGGTGGGGAGCTTTCTGTTCCACACCCATGCGCAGGTCTGGTCCGCGATCGCCGATGTGGTGCCGATCGCGACGTTCATCCTGCTCTACATCTTCGCGATCAACCGCGATGTCTGGGGGATGTCCACCTTGTGGGCGCTGGGGGCGACGGCGCTGTTTCTGCCCTACGCCGCGCTGACGGTGCCGCTGTGGCAGAACGTGCCGGTCTTTGGCGTCTCGGCCGGGTACATGCCTGTGCCCGCTCTGATCGTGATCTATGCCGCGCTTCTGCGGTCGCGCGCGCCAGCGCTGGCGCGAGGGTTCCTGATCGGGGCGGGGATCTTGATGCTGTCGCTTCTGGCGCGCAGTCTGGACGGGACGCTTTGCGCGCAGGTGCCGCTTGGAACCCATTTCCTCTGGCACATCCTGAACGCGGTGATGCTGGGCTGGATGATCGAGGTCTATCGCCGCCATGTTCTGACGCAGAACATGGCCGGAAACTGACGCAGTTTCCGGTGCGAGCGTGTTTCCGTGTCGTTTCCGGCGCGCGCGTGTTTCCGCGTCGGAAACACGGACGAAACCTGCGTCAGGTTTCGTCGCCCCGAAGCAGCGCGACGTCGGGGTCGGAGAAGAAAATCTGCCGCCAGACAGCCACCGCACAGCTGGCGCCTTGCCTGCGGGCGGTCTTGCAGGGCGGGCACGGGGATTGTAGAGGCGGACGGAACGCGAAAGGGACGCTTATGTCGATTGATCAGGACACTGCCCGCCGGGTCGCCAAGCTCGCCCGGATCAAGGTCGAGGAAGACGCGCTGCCGGCGCTCGCGCAGGAATTCAACACGATCCTGGGCTTCATCGAACAGCTGGGCGAGGTCGATGTCGAGGGGGTGGAGCCCATGGTGTCGGTCACGCCGATGCGGCTGAAGCGGCGCGCGGACGTGGTCACGGATGGCGGCATGCAGGACAAGATCCTGTCGAATGCGCCGGATGCGCGCGAAGGCTTCTTCGCGGTGCCCAAGGTGGTGGAGTGAGACCATGAGCGATCTGACGAAGCTGACGCTGGCGGGCGCGCGCGACGCGCTGCGCCGCGGCGAGACGACGAGCGTCGAGCTGACCGAGGCCTGCCTGAAAGCCATCGACGCGGCGGATGCGCTGAACGCCTTTGTCCACAAGACCCCCGAGATCGCGTTGGAGCGCGCGAAGGCGGCGGATGCGCGCCTGCAGGCGGGCGATGCGCCCGCGATGTGCGGCCTGCCCATCGGGATCAAGGACCTGTTCTGCACCAAGGGCGTGGCAAGCCAGGCGGCGAGCCGGATCCTCGAAGGGTTCCGCCCCGAATACGAGTCGACCGTCAGCCAGCAGCTGATCGACGCGGGGGCGGTCATGCTCGGCAAGCTCAACATGGACGAGTTTGCCATGGGGTCGTCGAACGAGACCTCCTGCTATGGCGATGTCATCAACCCCTGGCGGCGCGGAGACGCGGCGGCGCTGACGCCCGGAGGGTCCTCGGGCGGCTCGGCGGCCGCCGTGGCGGCGGACCTGTGCCTTGCCGCGACCGGCACCGATACCGGCGGGTCGATCCGCCAGCCTGCCGCCTTCACCGGCATTACCGGGATCAAGCCGACCTATGGGCGCTGTTCGCGTTGGGGGATCGTGGCGTTTGCCTCTTCGCTCGACCAGGCGGGGCCGATGACCAAGGACGTCCGCGACGCGGCCATCATGCTGCAGGCGATGTGCGGCCATGATCCGAAGGATTCCACCAGCGCCGAGCTGGCCGTGCCCGATTTCGAGGCCGCGCTCACCGGCGATATCCGCGGCAAGACCATCGGCATTCCCCGCGAATACCGGATGGAGGGGATGCCCGCCGAGATCGAGGCGCTCTGGACCCGCGGCCGCGAGATGCTGTCGGACGCGGGCGCGACGATCACCGATATCAGCCTGCCGCACACGAAATACGCGCT
>CAZNMV010000186.1:0-6658 GCA_964573835.1 uncultured Aestuariivita sp.
ACGCCTGTGAAGTTGCGGTTGAAATTGGTGACGAACAGCTCGGGCATCAGCGTGTTCCCAGAAGGGCCGCGACCAGATCGTCGACGAGCCCATCAAGCGCTGCCTGACCGCGTTCCGCGAAGGCCCGTGCTGCATCCCCTGCACGGGCGCGCGCGCCCGGATCGCCCAGCCAGCGCGTCACCGCGCCCGCGATCGCGTCCGCGTCTGCCGCCGTCGTCACCGCACCCAGACGCGTCATCGCGTGATAGGTTTCGCTGAAATTCGTCACATGAGGCCCGCTCAGGATCGCCGCGCCGAAAAGGGCCGGTTCATAGGGGTTGTGCCCGCCGATGTCTCGCAGCGAGCCCCCGAGGAAGACCACCGGCGCCAGCGTGAACCACAGCCCCATCTCGCCCAGCGTGTCGGCAAGATAGACCTGCGTCTCTGCCGCGGGCAGCGCGCCGGTGCTGCGGCGGATGCAGGTCAAGCCGCGCGCGCCGGTCAGCGCCGCGACGGTCTCCGCCCGGTCGGGGTGGCGCGGGGCAAGGATAAGCAGCGTGTCAGGATGATGTCGCAGCACCCGCGCATGGGCATCGAGGATCACCTCTTCTTCGCCCGGATGGGTCGAGGCGGCGACCCAGACGGGGCGGTCGCCGATTGCGCCCTTCAGTGCGGCAAGGGCGGTGGTGTCGACCGGCAGGGGCTTGGCGAAGGACTTGAGGTTGACGCCCGCGCGCAGACGGTCCTGCGGCGCGCCCATCGACGCCAGTGCCGCGGCCCCGTCGCGGTTCTGGGTCACGATCAGGTCGAAGCAGTCGAGAACCCGCGCCGCAGTGGCGGGATATTTCTGCCAGCCTTCGACCGATTTCCGGCTCAGCCGCGCATTGACCAGCGCCAGTTTCACGCCGCGCCCGTGGGCTTCCAGCAGCATGTTGGGCCAAAGCTCGCTTTCCACGAAGATGCCCGCGCGCGGGCGCCAATGGGCAAGAAAGCGCGCCACCGCGGCCGGAGTGTCGAGCGGCGCGAACTGATGCACGGCGCCTTGCGGCAGGCGGTGCGCCATCATCTCGGCCGAGGTGGCGGTGCCCGAGGTGACCAGCACCGACAGGCCCGGGCGACGGACCAGAAGCGCATCGATCAGGCTCAGCATGGCAAGGCTTTCGCCCACGCTCGCCCCGTGAAACCAGACCAGATCGCCGGGGGTGCGGGGCAGGGTGGCTTGACCCAGCCGTTCGCGGATGCGGGCCTCGATCACGCCGTGCCGGCGCAGCTTGCGCGCGACGATGCCGAAGGCCAGCGGCTGCAGCGCGGTCATCGCCGCGCGGTAGGCGCGCAGCAGGACGGTGGGCGCCCCTGCTGGGGGCCGGTCCGGCATGTCAGCCGCCCGTATGGCTCATGTGGCGCGAAACCTGGCCTGCCACCTGCTGGCGCGAATAGTCGAAATCATGGCCCTTCGGCTTGCGCGCGATGGCTGCGCGGATCGCGTCCTCGAGTGTGCGGTCGTCGCCCGAGGCGCGCAGGGGCGCGCGCAGATCGGCCATGTCTTCCTGCCCGAGGCACATGTAAAGCTCGCCCGTGCAGGTCAGCCGCACCCGGTTGCAGCTTTCGCAGAAATTATGGGTGAGCGGCGTTATGAAGCCGATCTTCTGGCCCGTCTCCTCGAGCCGGACATAGCGGGCAGGCCCGCCCGTGCGTTCGGCAAGGTCCGTGACGGTGTAGTGGTCTTCATACCGGCGGCGCACGTCCTTCAGCGACCAGTACTGATCAAGCCGGTCCTCGTTGCCGAGATCGCCCATGGGCATGACCTCGATCCAGGTCAGGTCCATGTCGCGTTCCGCGCACCATTCGGTGATCCGCGGCAGTTCGTCTTCGTTGAAGCCCTTCAGCGCCACCGCGTTGATCTTTATGCGCAGGCCTGCCGTCTGCGCCGCGTCGATCCCGCGCAGCACCTGCGGCAGCCGCCCCCAGCGGGTGATCTGCGCAAACTTCGCCTCGTCCAGCGTGTCGAGCGACACGTTGATGCGCCGCACGCCCGCATCCGCCAGATCGGCGGCGAAGCGTTCCAGCTGGCTGCCGTTCGTCGTCAGCGTCAGTTCCTTGAGCGCGCCCGAATCCAGATGCCGCGTCATCGACCGGAAAAAGGTCATGATATCGCGACGCACCAGCGGCTCGCCCCCGGTGATCCGCAGCTTCTGCACCCCGAGACCGACAAAGGCTGAACACATGCGGTCAAGTTCTTCCAGCGTCAGCAGTTCGGCCTTGGGCAGGAAGGTCATGTTCTCGGACATGCAATAGACGCAGCGGAAATCGCAGCGGTCGGTGACCGAGACGCGCAGATAGGTGATCGCGCGGGCGAAGGGGTCGATCAGCGGGGCGTTCATGGGGGGTATTGGTATCCAGCATGCGGGTTCTGGGCAAGGGCGGTCTTGCCGATTGCGGCGGCGCGGCGTTGGGCCTAGGCTGGAGTTCATGCGGTTCGGTGTCGTGATCGTCGTTCTTCTGGTGCCCGGGTGCGCGGTCATGGACCGCGTGCTGCCCGGACGCGGCGCGGATACGCCGGTCAGCGCTGCACAGACCCCCGACGAAGCAACCCCGCGCCCGCAGGCCCGCCCCGACGCATCCGCACGCCTGCCCGTGCCGGTGGCAGGGGGCAGATTGGGCACCACCGTCGCCGCGCTGGGCGATCCGACACAGCCGGGGCTCTGGCTGCGCACCCCGCTGGTCGGCACGGAGCGCCCCGGTGTGGTGCGCTATGGCGGGCAGAGCGTCGCGGTGACGCTTGTCCCTCTGCTGGATGCCGCGCCGGGGGCAGGCAGCCAGCTATCCCTGCAGGCGATGCGGGCGCTGGGCGCACCGCTGACCGAACTGGTCGAGATCGGGGTCGACGCCTCCTAACGCAGGTATTTCGCCGCTTCCTTCCGGGCGAAGGGCTTCATCGTCGCGCCATGCGCGTCAAGAAAGGCGCGCACGCGGGGCGCGTCGTGCTTCGACAATTCGCGCAGCCACCAGGCAACCGCCTTCTGGATGAACCAGTTGCGGTCGGTGACATAGCCCGCCGCCCAGCCGAGAATGCGGTCGCGCCGTGCGAGATCCTCCTCCGAGGGGTGGTTCTGTTTCGTCCAGGGCAGCGTCATCACCAAAGCCGCGCGCCGGGTCCAGAGATGGTCGGACCGCGTCCAGCCTTCGACCTCGTCAAGCCGGGCAGGGTCGGCGACAAGGCGGCGCGCGCCTGCGTCACTCACATGATCGGCGATGGCCCAGGCATCGAACTGAGGCACCCAAGCCCCGATTGTGCCCCAGACGGCGTCATCGGGCCGGATGCGGGCCTGCACGAACAGAGATGCGGCGGCGACACGGGCTTCGTGGATGTCGGTGTCCCACAAGCCTTGCGCCAGCGCCACGCGCCCCGCGACGTCGAGATCGGCCCGCCAGGCCTTCGTCAGGTCGTGGATCTGCGGGTTGCGCAGCCCCAGATAGACGCGCGGGGCCTTGTGATAGGCGCGCATCTCTGCCGCGCGGGCGGGGTCTTCCAGCGCCTGCAGCTGTTCAAGATAGGGGGTCATGTCCATGGCCTTTCCCTTCAGCAGGCTTTTCCAAGGGGCCTGTGCCTGCTATCGGGGCACAAAGCGCAAGGGGCAGGGGTCATGCACGTTCTCAAGGGACTGGAGCGCAAGGTCAAGCGACTGGTGCCGCCCGGCTGGCGCAAGTATTTCCGCGCCTCGAAATACGAACTGATGATGGACCGCCTCGCCCCGGTCGACCTGATCGTCCATGTCGGCGCCCATTGGGGCGAAGATGCCGGCCGTTATGAAGGCTGGGGCGCGCGCACGGTCCTGTGGATCGAGGCCGACCCTGCCACCCATGCAAGGCTGGTGCAGACGCTGGGTGACAGGCCCGACACCGGCACGCGCCATCTGACGGACTGCGCGCTTGTCTCGGCCACGAGGGGCGAGACCTTGTCCTTCCACCGCTTCAACGGCGACGGGTCGTCGTCGTCGGTCTACGGCACGACCGACACTTACCGCACCCGCTTCCCCCACAGCCGCGAGACGGGCGAGACGATTCAAATGGTCACCCAGCCCCTGCCCGATATTCTGGCGCGCCACGGGATCGACCCGGCGGCCTTCGCCCGGCCCATGCTGGTTGTCGACGTGCAGGGCCACGAACTGGCCGTGCTGCGCGGTATCGGGACGGGGTTGCAGGCCTTCGATCTGTGCAAATGCGAGGTGAGCCGCGTCCCCATGTACGCGGGCGGCGCGCTGTTCCCCGAGATCGACACCCATTTCCGCGATCAGGGTTTCCGGCTGGTCTCGCACGCCTATGCGCGCGTGCCCCGGCACGGAGATGTGCTCTACCGCCGCGGAGGCTGAGCCGTCACTCCACCGTGACGGATTTGGCAAGGTTGCGCGGCTGGTCCACGTCGGTGCCCTTGGCGACCGCCGTGTGATAGGCCAGAAGCTGCGCCGGGACGGAATAGAGAAGCGGTGTCAGCTCCTCCGCCACCTTCGGCATGCGGATCGTCGCCCAGACGCCGTCCGCGGCTTCTGCGAGGCCTTCCTCGTCCGAGACCAGCAGCACCTGACCCTTGCGCGCCATCACCTCCTGCATGTTCGACACGGTCTTGTCGAACAACGCGTCGCGCGGGGCCATGACGACCACCGGCATATGCGCATCGATGAGCGCGATGGGTCCGTGCTTGAGTTCACCCGCAGCATAAGCTTCGGCATGTATATAGCTGATTTCCTTGAGCTTAAGCGCTCCCTCAAGGGCGAGTGGATACATCCGCCCACGCCCCAGAAACAACACGTCTCGCGCTTCGGACAGCTGTTGGCAGACGTCGCGGATCGCGTCGCTCTGTTCCAGCGCGGCGCCGATGGCCGAGGGCATGCCGCGCAAGGCCGATACAAGGTCGGCAAGACGCGTATCGTCGATCTGCCCGCGCTGATGAGCCGCCTTCAGCGCCAGCAGGAACAGCACGGTCAGCTGGCAGGTAAAGGCCTTGGTCGAGGCCACGCCAACCTCGACGCCCGCAAGGATCGGCAGCGCCAGATCGCTTTCCCGCGCGATCGAGCTTTCGGGCACATTGACCACCGACAGGACATGCTCGGCCCGGTCGCGGCAATAGCGCAGTGCCGCCAGCGTGTCGGCGGTTTCGCCCGACTGGCTGACGAACAGCGCCGCTGTGCGCGCGCCGATTGGCGGTTCGCGATAGCGGAATTCTGACGCGATATCGACTTCGACCGGCAGGCGGGCGATCTCTTCGAACCAGTACTTGGCGACGCAGCAGGCGTAGTAGGCAGTGCCGCAGGCCACCATCAGAATACGATCTATCCCTGAAAAATCAGGCATTTCCGCCGGAAACCTGATGTCTCCATCCGTCCCGATGTAATGGCGGAGCGCGTCGGCGATGACACCGGGCTGTTCGGCGATTTCCTTGGCCATGAAATGCTTGTGGCCCGCCTTGTCGACCTGCGCCGCGCTGATCTCGACGATCCTGACGGCCCGGTTCGCGCGCTGGCCGCGCGCATCGAAGATTTCGGCCCCCGCACGGGTGACGACGGCGCGGTCGCCTTCCTCCAGATAGGTGATGCGGTCGGTCAGAGGCGCAAGCGCGATGGCGTCCGAGCCCACATACATCTCGCCGTCGCCATGCCCGATGGCCAGCGGTGATCCCTTGCGTGCGGCAACGATCAGGTCCTCTTGTCCGTCGAAGAGGAAGGCGAGCGCATAGGCCCCCTCCAGCCGGTCGACCGTCCGCATCGCGGCCTCGACCGGGCCCAGCCCGTCGAGCATGTGTTTGTGCGTCAGCAGCGCCACGGTTTCGGTATCGGTGTCGGTCTGGTGGCCAAGCCCGGCCTCGGCCAGTTCGGTGCGCAGGTCGCGGAAGTTCTCGATGATGCCGTTATGGACCACGGCGACGGGGCCCGAGCGGTGGGGATGGGCATTGCCGACCGACGGCGCGCCATGGGTGGCCCAGCGGGTGTGACCGATCCCCGCCTTTCCGGCCAAGGGTTCGTGCACCAGAAGATCGCCCAGATTGACCAGTTTGCCCAGCGCGCGGCGCCGGTCGAGCTGACCGTCGTTCACCGTGGCGATGCCCGCGCTGTCATAGCCCCGGTATTCCAGCCGCTTGAGCGCTTCGACCAGAATGGGCGCCACTTCGTGATCGCCCAGAACACCGACGATTCCGCACATAACCTACTTCCCTTCACGTTTCACTTTGCGGGCGCGCAACATGTCCATCAGTTTGCGCGCCGCGCCGGGCTTGTTGACGACCTCGGCGCGCCCGATGGCAAGCGCACCCGCCTCGACATTGCGGGTCACGACCGCGCCGGTGGCGGTCATCGCTTCGTCCCCGATGGTCACCGGCGCGACCAGCATCGTGTTCGACCCGATGAAAACGCGCGCGCCGATATGGGTTTCGTGCTTCATCACGCCGTCGTAGTTACAGGTGATCGTGCCCGCCCCGATGTTGGTGGCATCGCCCACGACCGCGTCGCCGATATAGGACAGGTGGTTGACCTTGGCGCCTTCGCCGATCTGCGTGGCCTTGATTTCCACGAAATTGCCGATGCGCGCATCGTTGCCCAGTTCGGTTCCCGGGCGCAGGCGGGCATAAGGCCCGACCACCGCGCCCTGGCCCACATGCGCGCCTTCCAGATGGGAAAAGGCCCGGATC
>CAZNMV010000187.1:0-6631 GCA_964573835.1 uncultured Aestuariivita sp.
CAGCATCGGCGCGCTGTCGATGCGGCTGACGGCGGAGTCGTTTTCCAGCCGCTCGAGGAACCCCGGCATCTGGTCGCGCTGGATGTCCACGAAGAAATAGCTCGGCGCGACCTCGGGCAGATCGCCGGTGATGGCGTTGCGCAGATTGCCGTCGATCTGGCCCACTGCGGCCAGCACCGACAGCCCCAGCCCCAGCGACAGCACGACCGACGCCGCCCCCTCGCGCGGCCCGCTGATGGCCGCCAGCGCCCAGCGCAGCGCGGGCAGGTGCCGCACCACCCGTGCGCCGCGCCGCGCCAGCACCCGGATCAGCGCCGCCGCCAGCGCCAGCACCGCCAGCGCCCCGGCAATCCCCCCCGCGGTCCAGAGCGTCAGCGTCACCGCCCCCGAAAACCAGCCCGCCAGCGCCAAGAGCGCGGCCAGCCCCAGCGCGGTCGCCAGCACATAGCGGAAAGGCGGCAGCACCCGGGCCGACGACAGCGCATCGCGGAACAGCGTCGCCGCCTCGCCCAAGGGTGCGGGATGGATGGTGAAGACCGCCGGGATCGGCAGCCGCGCCTCGATCACCGGGCCAAGCGCGACCGGGATCAGGGCGCCAAGCATCAGCCCCAGCGCGATCCCCACCAGCGACAGCACCCCGATCTGCAGGAAGTAAGTGAGGAAGATCGTCGCGCGGTCCGCCCCCAGCGTGCGCAGTGTGGCGATGACAGAGGTCTTGCGCGCCAGATAGGCCCGCACCGCCGCCGACACGCCGACGCCGCCCACCGCCAGCCCCGACAGGCCCACCAGCACGAGGAACGCGCCCAGCCGGTCGACGAATTCCGCCACCCCCGGCGCGCCGTTGCGCGCATCGGTCCAGCGCAGGCCCGTGTCCTCGAACGCCACGCGCGCCGCCGCCTCGGTCGCGGCCAGGTCCGTGCCCTCGGGCAGGTCCAGCCGGTATTTCGTAGAAAAGAGCGTCCCCGGCTCCAGCAGCCCCGACGCGTCAAGCGCCCGCGTCGCCACGATGCTGCGCGGCCCGAGGCCAAAGCCCCCCGCCGCCCCGTCGGGTTCCGCCACCAGCGCCGCCATCAGCACGAAATCCTGCGTGCCCAGCCGGAAGACCCCGCCCGGGGCAAGGCCCAGCCGGTCGATCAGCACCCGCTCCATCACTGCGCCGGGCAGGCCGCCTGTCCCCGCCAAAGCCGTCTCCAGCGGCATCGCGGGGTCAAGCCGCACCTCGCCTACCAGCGGATAGGCCCCGTCGACCGATTTCACCTGAGTGAGCGCGCGCTCAGACCCGCCGACCACCGCCATCGACCGGAAATCGACGATCTCCGAGACCGCTCCGGCCCGCTCTGCCATCCAGCCGCGTTCCGCGGGCGTGGCGAAGCGATAGGTGAACTCCATCTCGGCATCGCCGCCCAGCAGCGCCGCGCCTTCCTGCGCCAGCCCCGCCTCGATCGCCGCGCGCACGCTGCCCACGGCGGCGATGGCCGCGACCCCCAGCGCAAGACAGGCAAGGAAGATGCGAAACCCCTGCAGCCCGCCCCGCAATTCGCGGCGCGCCAGCCGCGCGGCGTTGGTCAGGCTCATTCCGCCGCCTCGCGCTGCGGGTCCGCGATGCGCCCGTCGCGCAGGCGCACAGTCCGGTCGCAGCGCGCGGCGAGTTCCCGCGAATGCGTCACCAGAACCAAAGTCGCCCCGTGCCGGTCGCGCAGCCCGAACAGAAGGTCCATGATCGCCGCGCCGTTGGTGGCGTCGAGGTTCCCCGTCGGCTCATCCGCCAGCAGGATATCCGGCCGCGGCGCCGACGCCCGCGCCAGCGCCACGCGCTGCTGTTCGCCCCCCGACATCTGCGTGGGGTAATGATGCGCCCGGTGGCCAAGTCCCACCGCCTCCAGCTCGGCCCCGGCCCGGTCGAACGCGTCGCGCGCGCCCGCCAGCTCCAACGGCGTCGCCACGTTTTCCAGCGCCGTCATCGTCGGGATCAGGTGGAAGGACTGGAAGACAACGCCCATGTGATCGCGCCGGAAGCGGGCCAGCGCGTCTTCGTCCATTGCCGAAAGATCGCGCCCAAGGGCGGACACGATGCCGCCCGTCGCCCGCTCCAACCCGCCCATCAGCATCAGGAGCGACGACTTCCCCGACCCCGACGGCCCGATCAGCCCCAGCGTCTCGCCCCGGATCACGTCGAGCGTGATCCCGTTCAGGATATCGACACGCCCTGCATTGCCATCCAGCGACAGGGATGCATCTTGAAGGCGGATCACGGGATCGGTCATGGGGGGGAATCCTTTGGCTGACTTCCGATATGGAGCGTTCGGGATGTTGCGCAAGGTTTTCCTCACACTGGCGGCGCTGGTCTTCGCGGGGTCGGCACGGGCCGAACCCGTGACCATCGCGGCGCTGGGCGACAGCCTCACCCAGGGTTACGGGCTGGTCGAGGAAGAGGGCTTCGTCCCCCAGCTTCAGCGCTGGCTCGATGCGAACGGGGGCGACGCGCGGCTCATCAATGCGGGCGTCTCGGGCGACACGACGGCGGGTGGTGCGGCGCGCGTGGCCTGGACACTGACACCGGACGTCGATGCGATGATCGTGGCGCTGGGCGGCAACGATCTTCTGCGTGGCATCGACCCTGCCGTCGCGCGCGCGAACCTCGACGCGATCCTCGCCACCGCGCAGGCGCAGGACGTGCCCGTCCAGCTCATCGGGTTGCAGGCCCCGGGCAATTACGGCCCCGACTACAAGGCCGATTTCGACGCGATCTATCCCGACCTCGCGGCACGCTACGGTGCGCTTTACCTCGACAGTTTCTTCGCGGGCTTCGGTGAGGCCGCGACCGATCCGGCAAAGGCTGTGGGGCTGATGCAGGGCGACGGCATCCACCCCAACGCCGAAGGCGTGGCGCGCATCGTGGCCGAAGTCGGCCCGCGCGTGCTTGCCCTTATCGCAAAGGCGGAATGACGGGCCGGGCTGGACTTTCCCCGCCGATGCCCCACTTCTTGAGTACCGTCAGCATGGGAGGGCGTCATGTCCCGGATGGAAAACCTCGACCAGACACTGCGTGCGCGCAAGGACGCCGAAGGCGGCATGACCGAGGATGATCTCTACATCCGCGGCGGACGCGCGGCGGCGATGTTCTGCATCACCTTCGCCTTTGCCGCGCCCTGCCTTCTGCTCTGGGCCTACGTGCTCTGAGTTTCAGAAGACCGTGACCTTCGTGCCCACCGGCACGCGGGCATAGAGATCGATCACATGATCGTTCAGCATGCGGATGCAGCCGTTCGACACCGACCGGCCGATCGACTCGGGCTGCGTCGTGCCGTGGATGCGGAAATAGGTGTCCACCCCGTTCTGGAAGAGGTAGAGCGCGCGCGCGCCCAGCGGATTGCCCGGGCCACCGGGCTGGATGTAGGTGTTGTCCACGAACTTGGCATAGGCGACCGGATCACGGGCGATCATCTCGTTGGTGGGCCGCCAGGTGGGCCATTCCTTCTTCACATCGATCGAGGCCACGCCCTGGAATTCCAGCCCCGCGCGCCCGACGCCGACACCATAGCGGATCGCCCGGGTCGGTTCGGTCACCCAGTAGAGATAGAAGGACTTCGGCAGGACAAGGATCTCGCCGGGCAGGAAGTCCTTCTTGATGCGCACCTCCTGCGGGGTGGCATCGAAGGGGGTGGTCTGGGCCTCGACCAGATTGGGCAGGGCGATGGCGGCGACGGACGTGGCCAGGAACTGGCGGCGTGAGAACATGGGACAGCCTCGTGCAGGGGCGGTGATCTGACGGGCCGATGATGAAACGATCTCGACGCGAAATCAACGCAGGTCGCGCACGTCATGCGGCAGCGCGGCAGATCTGACACTGTTGGCGCGGCCTCTGGCATGCGCCGTTTTTTCTGCGAAAAAACGCACTCCGCCCCGACCATATGGACGCGCTGTTCAGGCGCTGCGGGGGATGCGGCGGGGCAATCTCGCGCGATTGTGAACGCGCGGGCGCGGCGGAAGGCGGGCTGCCCGCCTTCCGCCCCCTCGGGCCGTCAGGCCAGCGAGATGTCGATGGCGCTTTCGCGGCCGTCACGGCCGGTCTGCAATTCGTAGTTCACTTTCTGGTTGTCCTTCAGACCCTGCAGGCCCGAACGCTCGACCGCGCTGATGTGAACGAAGATGTCCTTGCCGCCCGAGTCGGGCGCAATGAAGCCGTAACCTTTGGTGGTGTTGAACCATTTCACGGTGCCAGTGGCCATGTCCGTGGTCTCCTGTCTTGATCCTGCCCGCGGAAGTGCGGCAGGCTGGCGTCGTTTGGTCTAATCGAAGACTGAACGCCGAAGGCAGAGACAGGTCGAAGTAGCACAACGTAGCATTGCAGAATGTAAGTCAGATCGCGCTTCCTTTCAAGGCTCACGCAAGGGTCGGGATCGGGCTGCCGATCCCGCGGCGGCAAGCCCCGCGCGCCACCCCCGGGCCCTGCATCGCGCAGGACTTGCGCAGGGCGGTCCGCCCTATATATTCCGTTTGACATATGTGATCGGAGCACAGCCATGCCCCATGCCAGACTGACCTGCCTGTCCTGCGGGCAGGCGAACCGGGTCCCTGCCGACCGCCTCTCGGCAGGGCCGAAATGCGGCACCTGCGGCGCGGCCCTTGTTGGCGACCGGGTGGCCGAGATCGACCCGGCCATCCTCGCGAAGGCGTCGCGCGATGACGCGCTGCCACTGGTTGTCGATTTCTGGGCGCCCTGGTGCGGGCCCTGCCGCATGATGGCACCCGAATTCGCCCGCGCCGCGGCCGATCTCGGCGGCCATGCGCGGTTCGCCAAACTGAACACCGAAGATCACCCGCAGGCCGCACAGGCCCACGGCATCCGCGGCATCCCCACCATGATCGCCTTCGAAGGCGGGCGCGAGGCGCGCCGCCAGTCCGGTGCGCTCCGCGCGGGCCAGATCGTCGATTGGGTGCGCGGCGGGGGGCGGTAGCGCCCGCAATCTGTCCGATTTGCCCGCGCCGCCTTTTTGCATGGTCTGGGGCGAGGTCTCATGCCATGCTGTGCGGAGCGTTCGCCCGTGCCGTGCCGCAAGGTTTCTCGGCCCCGAGCCGGCCGCCAGCGGTTTTCCTTATCAGTGCCCGTCGTGTCGTTGGCGGAAGCGCAGTGCCCTGCGCAGAGAACCGCCCCTCAAGGAGTGCCCACACGTGACACTGCAATCGACCTTCTTCACCTTCATGCTCGGGGCAGCGGTGGCATGCGCCGGCGCAGGCCATGCTGAAACCAGCTACCCGCCGGTCGAGGTCCTGCTGCAATCCGAAACCACCGTCATCGGGCAACCGATCGTGTACCCCAAGGGTCCGGCACAGATCACGGTGGCCATCGTGACCATGCAGCCCGGTCAGGTCACGGGCTGGCATCAACATGACGCGCCGCTCACCGCCCATATTCTGGAAGGCGAACTCACCGTTGACTATGGAGATGACGGAACGCGGGTTTACAAAAAGGGCGACACGCTGATCGAGGCGCTTGGATCGCGCCACAACGGCAAGAACACCGGTGCCGGCATCGCCCGCGTTCTTGCTGTTTTCTCCGGCGCGGTCGGAACGCCGAACACCGTTTCCGAGTGAACGCGCTGCGAACACGCTCCGTCAGCAGGGCACGGACCGAACCCGCGCGGAACACGCGCGATACAGGACCGGTTTTGCCGTGCAGTCGGGTTGCGACAGGGACAGCACCTTCGTCGTCAGACAAGTCTGAAGGGCAGTATCGCTGCAGCTCTGCTGGCGGCCACGCGTGCCAGTTGGTGCGGCATCCCAGTTCATCTGGTGGTCAAACCGGAGCGTCAGCAAGGAAGCAAAGCGACGCGCTGGAGCGCTTCATCATGGGCCGTCCAGTTCCTGGTCTTTCGGGTCGGGAGGCGGTCACATCATCAGAGCCGCTTCTGCAACAGGCTCTTGACGGAGGTGACCCCTTCCAGCACGGCGCCATACCTGCCTGTCATCGAGACAGGGTCAAGAAAACACAACATACCTTCATTTGTGGAGAACAACGCCGTGTCGAAACTTGCCGGACTTATTTTGCCGATTCTATTTTGCGCCACTACAGCGTTGGGTCAGACCACCCTGACCGTCACGCATGGGAAGGTCCCCGAGCCGACATATATTGATCTGGGCCCCACCGGTGACTCTGTGGGGGATCAGCGGCTGTGGCACTTCACAGGTCAGACGTTGGACAATCAATCCGTCACGATGGACTGGATCATGACGACCACGAGCACATTCGATCAAACGACGCAGTTGGAAAGCCGGCTGACCAACGGTGTGTTCTTGTTCGGCGACGGATCTTCGGACCACATCCTGATCGAGGGGGTCGGTTTGTATCCGGCATCGGGCTCAACCGTGGAGGTCGCCTCAACGCTGGAACGGGCCATCACAGGCGGCACCGGAAAATTCACTGGCGCTCGGGGAACGGTTATGTCCACCCACCTTGCCGATGGTACCTGGGAGCATGTTTTCAGCCTCGAGTAAACGGCAGGTGGGCAAAGGAATTTGAGCAAGTCTCTGTTTGTGCAGACTCACCGCGGGTTAGCTGTTTGATCGATTGGTGGGAGTGAGCTACTCCCCGACTCTTGGACAGCTTTCCGGGTAATTTAAGCTACGGCCT
>CAZNMV010000188.1:0-6603 GCA_964573835.1 uncultured Aestuariivita sp.
AGCCGCGGATCGGACAACAGATCCTCGACGCGGTCCTGCCGTTCTGAGTGCACGGGATGAAGCTGGTTCTGCCTATCCTGTTTCTTGTGGCCGGCACCGGGGCGGGTGTCGGGCTGGGCCTCGCGCTTCAACCCGACCCAGACGAACAGCCGCCCACAGAAGACGCCTCGCCACCACCCGCAGCAGATACGGACGGTTCCGACTTCGTCAGGCTGAACAACCAGTTCGTCGTGCCGGTGGTGCGCGAGGATCGCGTGCGGTCGCTGGTGGTTCTGTCGCTCACCCTCGAAGTGCCGGCCGGCATGACGGCGGCCACCTATGACATGGAACCGCGCCTGCGCGACGAATTCCTGCGGGTTATGTTCGATCACGCCAACATGGGCGGGTTCGATGGGGCCTTCACCCAGGCGGGCAACCTCGATCTGCTGCGCAACGCGCTGCGGCTGGCGGCCGACGCGGCTCTGCCTCATGGCACGCGCGACGTGCTGATCACCGACATCGCCCGGCAGGACATGTAAGACGGCCCCGCCGGAACCGATCTCCGCGCCCGCGCCCGGCAAGAGCGATCACAGGGCGCAACACCTCGGCCGCACGGCGCGTGCCGAGATACGGGTCGCGGCCATCATGGGGAAGGTCGCGTCACCGTCCTCGGACAGGTTCCGCCTCAAAGCTTCCTGTGGCGAAAGACAGTCAGGAGGCACATCGCTTCCGCCATGCGGCGCGTGCCGAAGGGCGGATAACTTCCATCATGCAGAAGGTCGTGTGACAGCCCCGCCTCGACACTTCGGCAGGGACGGGCGAACAGGGCGTACAGCGCTTCGGTGGTGCAGCGCGCCGAATGTCTGCCAGCCACCATCATGCAGCAGTTGGTGCCACCGTCCGCCGCCGGGCGCTGCACTGGGCCCCGCGCAGCGGACAGGCGATCAGGACACAGACCGCTTGGAGCGTGCCGCACGCGGGGATGTGTGGCGAGCCGATATCACGCGGCAGATCAGGTCATCGTCCCCGTCGCGCCCCGCCTCGGCTTTAACGCCCGGAAAGGGCGGTCAGGGCGCAGTCCGCTTCAGCCGTGCCGCACGCGGGGATGTGTGGCGAGCCGACATCACGCGGCAGGTCGCTTCAAACTCCCCCGTTAAACCCTGCATCAGGCCCCGCACCCGCGAAGGGCTGTCAGGGCGCGCAGCACTTCGGCCGTGCGGCGATCATGGGTCCGGCGCGCGGTACGCGCGGATGTTTCCATCAGCTCCTCGAGCGCCCGGACCCGCCCGTAAGCTTTCCGCAGTGCCACCGTCTCTTGCGCCTTGCGCGCCAGAGACCGCGCGAGGTCCGACTGCAGGCTGCTCCTTTGCCGCTCGACCCAGGCGGACCAGACGGCATCGCCGCCCGACAGCGACATCCATGTGACATCCGCTCCGCGCGCTTCCCCCACCATGGCGTCAAGACGCGCCAGCGCAGCCCTGGCCCGCGCCTCGTCGCGCAGAACCGGGGCGAGTCGGGCAAGCTCACGCCGGTAGAGAAGGACGGCGACCGCCCGGAGCGCGTCGAGTTCGGGGCCGGTCATGTCACACCCCTCGCCGCACGCTGCCGCATCGCGTCGGCGAACCGGATGGCGGCGGCAACCGCGCGGTAATGCCGGACGGGGATCTCCTCCCCGATCGCGGTGGCGGCGTGCAGGGCGCGGGCGGTGGGCGGATCGCTGTGGATGGGCACACCCGCCTCGGCCGCCGTCCGGCGGATCGCGGCGGCGACATGGTCGGTGCCCTTGGCGACACAGCGGGGCGCCGCCCCCGGCTGCCGCGACCATGACAGGGCGACGGCGAAATGCGTCGGATTGACGATCACAACATCCGCCCCGGGCACCTGCGCCATCATCCGGTTGCCCGCGATCGCCATCCCCTTCTGTCGGCGGGCCTGCCGGAGATGGGGATCGCCTTCGGCATCCTTGGTTTCGTCCATCACCTCCTGCCGGGTCATGCGGTTGCGGCGCAGGTGGTCATGACGCTGCCACAGCCAGTCCAGCGCCCCGATCACGGCTGCAATGACCGTGATCACCAGAAGGAAATCGAGGCACAACTCGGCCATGATCCGCGCGACCACCCGCGGTGGCGCAGTCAGGCTGCCGAGGATCGTGTCCGCATGCCGGTTCAGGAACAGGCCCAGACAGACCGACAGAACCGTCAGCTTCACGAAGCTTTTCGCGAACTCGAACAAGCCCTGCGCGCCGAACTTCTGGCGGGCATTGTCGATGGGCGACAGGCGCGACAGCTTCGGGGCAAGCCGCTCGGGGGCGAAGACCCAGGCGTTCTGCACGGTGACGAAGGCGATGACCAGAACCGCAGGCCCCGCGAACAGAAGCCCGGTGCCCAGGATCACCCCCAGGGCCATCGGGGTCAACGAGGGCAGGTAGGGACCCTCAGGCGGCAGGGGCAAGCTCCATTGACCGCGGTCGAGCGGCAGCGTCAGCGCCTGCCCCGTGGCGAGTACCGCCTGGGCCCCGCCAAGTGCCGCAGCCAGCAGCAAGCCGGCATAGGCGGCGGCGGCCAGAACATCCTGCGACCGGGCGATTTCCCCCTTCCGGCGCGCCTGTTCGAGTTTGTGCGGCGTCGCCTCGAACGACGGATCGGCATCCTGCTGGTGTTCACTCATGACGGCGGCGCAAGGGGATCGGCCGCGAACTGCGCAAGACCCTCAGCCCAGAGTGTCAGCAGGGCGGGCGTGACCAGCGCCAGCAGGACGAGCCCGCCCAGTGTGATAGCGGGCGCGCCGACGAAGGCGACCATCAGTTGCGGCATTGCCCTGTTGATCGCGCCGAGCGCCAGATTGTAAAGCAGCGAGGCGATCACGAATGGGGCCGCCAGCGAAAAGGCAAGGCCGAAGGCATGCGCCGTGCGCCCGATCCCCCAGGAGGCGAGCGCCGCGGGATCCGGCCAGCCCCCGGGCGGAAACAGCGCGTAAGACAGGATGAGCAGTTCCGCCGCCCGCACATGCAGGCCGAGGATCACCGCCAGCGTAACACCCCCAAGAGCAAGCAGATATCCCATGGCGGGAATCGGTTCGATTGCCGCGCCGCCAAGGATCTGCGCCAGCGAGGTCGACTGCGCCGCGATCGTGCCCGCTGTCTGCAGGGCCAGAACAAACAGGCGCAGCCCCATGCCCAGCGCAAGGCCGACGACCACCTCGGCCCCCGCGAACCGCGCAAGATCCGGCAGGTCGACGGGCGGGACGATCGGGCCGATGGCCGGCGCGACGATGGCCGCGAACGCCAGGGCGATGGCCAGCCTGAGGCGCGCGGGAACCGTCCTCTCCCCGAAGCCGGGCAGCAGCGTGACCAGCGCACCGACGCGCAGGAAGATGGCGGCAAAGGCCCAGATCGCCGGCTGCCCGATGCCTACGAGATCGGCCAGCGCCATCACGCCGCGACGGTCCCGACAAGGGCAGGCCGCGCCTCAAGCCCGATTTCCTCGAAGGACAGGACGGGGTTGGTCAGGCCCTTCGCCTTCATCACCGTGCGCAGGAACCGCCGTCGCCGCATGGTGGTGACCACCGCCGGAAAGACACCGCGGCGCCCGGTCTCGGCCAGCCTGTCCGAGAGGGACGTCGCCAGTCGGTTGAACTCCTGCGGCGGCAGGGCGATGTCGTGCCCGCCCCGGTCCGTCGGCACCTGGTGCGCGGTGAACCTGTCTTCCCATTCAGGCGCCAGCTGGACGAGCGGGATCGTCCCATCCTCGCGCCGCAGGTCGGCCACGAGCTGGAACCCGAGCCTTTGGCGGACCTGTTCGCAGATCGCTTCGGGCTGGGTCGAGATCATGCGCGCCTCGGCCATGCTTTCCAGAATGAGCGCCATGTTCCGGATCGACACCTGTTCCTCGAGCAGCAGACGAAGCACAGCATGCAGAGAATCGATTGGCACCTTGTCGGGCATGAGTTCGTCGAGGAACCGACGGTTCGCCTCGGCCCGCGCCGGATCGGACACACGCGTCATCTCGGACAATATGCGGCGCAGCGACTTCAGCGTCAGCAGGCGGGCAAGGTTGCGCCGGATCACCTCGAGCAGGTGCGTGGCGAGAATCTCGGCCGGGGTCACGATGGTGACGCCGGCAAGCGCGGCCGCCTCGCGGTCGCGCGGCTGGATCCAGCGCGCGGGCGCGCCATAGACGGGTTCGGTCACATCCGCCCCGCCGGGGAAGGGGGGCGCACCATCCGGCACCAGCGCCATCACCATGTCGGGATGCAGGACGCCACGGGCCTGTTCGATACCCTGGATGCGGATGACATAGGTGCCGACCGGCAGGGCGGGTTCGTCGGTCAGCCGGATATCGGGCAGGATCAGGCCGAAGCAGGTGGCGATATGGTTGCGCATGTTGGCGATCCGCGCATCGAGACCGGTGCCCGGATCAAGCGCCATGTGAACGAGATCGGCGGCGAATTCCACATGCAGATCGTCGAGATCGAGAACGTCGCCGATGGCCTTGCGCGGCGCGCGTGCATCTGCGGGGCGGGCGCTGGCCTCTTGGGCTGCGCGGCGGCGGTTGCGCCTCAGGATGAGCTGCGCCGCAAGCGCCAGCACCGCGCCTCCGGCGACGAACGGCACGAAGGGCAGGCCCGGCACCAGCCCGAACAGCGCCATGAGCGCAGCGACCGTCATCAGTGCGGCAGGATATCGGCCCAGCTGGTCGAACAGCGTCTGGTCGGTCGCCCCCTTCGCCCCGCCCCGCGCCAGCAGAAGCGCCGAGGCGATCGAAATGATCACCGCCGGGATCTGCGATACAAGACCATCGCCCACTGTCAGGATCGCGTAGGTTTCGAACGCGCGGCCAAGCGGCATGTCGTGCACGGCGAGGCCCATGATCAACCCCATGACGAGGTTCAGGAGCGTGATCAGCAACCCGGCGATCGCATCGCCCTTCACGAACTTCGACACGCCGTCGAGCGATCCGAAGAACGTCGTTTCCTGCTGTTCCAGTTCACGCCGTTCGCGGGCCTGCTGGTGATCGATGGCACCGGCGGACATGTCGCTGTCGATGGCCAGCTGCTTGCCCGGCATCCCGTCGAGCGCGAAACGTGCACCCACCTCGGCCATGCGCGCCGCCCCCTTGGTGATCACCATGAAGTTGACGATCAGAAGGACGCAAAAGACGACCAGGCCCAGAAAGATGCTGCCGCCCATAATGAACCTGGCGAAGCCCTCGATCACCTCGCCCGCAGCATCGGTGCCGGTATGGCCTTCGCCGATGATCAGCTTGGTCGACGAGATGTTGAGCGACAGCCGCAGCATCAGCGAGGCCAGCAGGATCGTCGGAAATGCCGAGAAATCGAGCGGCTTTTCGATGAACAGGGTGACCGTGAAGATCAGGATCGCAAGAGCGAAGGACGCGGCGAGACCGACATCGAGAAGCCAGGCCGGCACCGGCAGAATCATCATGACGATGACTGCCATCAGCGCCAGCGCCAGAAGCACCGTGGGGTTGAAGATGTCCCTGACCGACAGGACCGGCATGATCAGGGCATCCTTCGCGAAGACAGGATCGCCCGGCGGCCACCCGCACCCGAGCCGAGCCGCACCAGAGATCCCGGTCCGGCGGCGTCACCGGTCATGGCAGGCAGGCCTGAGGCGACCCGTGGCTCTGCCGCGTCGATCCCCGCCAGGACTTCGGCGAAACGGGCGGCATAGAGGGCGGCCTTTTCCGGTGTGCGCGAATGATAGGCCCGCACCGCCCCCTCCCAGTCGCCGGTCTCGCGGTAGAGGTCCGTCAGGAAGGTCGCGGCATAGCGCGCATTGGTGAAGGGATCGAACATCGCTTCAATCGAGGTGAACCGGGCGCCGTGCCAGCGGTAGTTGATCTGGAAGCAGCCGATGTCGAAATCGCGCGCTCCTCTGCGGAAGGCGTTATAGACGAAGCGCCAGGCTTCGACTTCGGTGGCGAACCAATGGCCCTGTCCGTCGAGATTGACGGCCCAGGGCCAGGGATCGATCCCGTCCCTGCCCTGCCGCCCGGTTTCGACCCGGGTGATCGCCAGCAAGATCGACAGCGGCACCCCGCTGTCGCGCGCAGCGCTGCGGGCGGCATCGTCGCAAAGCCGCCCGACCCCCGATTGCGCAGGCAAGACGGCCGAGGGCAGGATTGCGATCCATGCCAGCAGAAGGCAGCGCAAGAACCGCCGATATGCCGCCATGGATTTGCTGTCGCCGGTGAAGGGGGTCACGCATGTTTTCCTTTTGTTCCCGATCCGGATAAGGGCCGAAGGTTGAGATTCGGTAATCATTCCCCGACTGTCACCTCGGCGGAGCCAGATGCCGGGACAAAAGGTCGGCGATGTCGGCGCGCATCTCCCGGCTCCGGTCGATGAGGCCCGTCGCCGCCGCAAGATCGCCGTCGGCATCCGGCATGGCGGGGGCGACAAGGGGGATGTAGGGCGATGCGGCCTGGTCCGGCATCGCGGCGCGTCCGGCCAGCCAGTCAAGCCGGTCAGCGGTGGTGCCGTCGGTCGGGCGAAGCAGATCGGCGGCGGCGGCCAGGTCGCCGTTGCGGCGCAAAACCTCGGCGCGCAGAGGGTCGGCGTCGGGATCCGTCGCACCGGACAGCTGCAACTCGGCCCGCTGCA
>CAZNMV010000189.1:0-6566 GCA_964573835.1 uncultured Aestuariivita sp.
GGTCGATGAAGCCCTGCGCCTCGGCCCGCGGAATGCGCAGGTTGCGGGCGAGGCCGAAGCCGGAAATCCCGTAGATCACGCCGAAATTGATCGCCTTGGCGCGGCGGCGGATGTCGGGCGTCATCTGGTCCAGCGGCACGTCGAACATCTCGGACGCGGTCATGGCGTGGATGTCGAGGCCGTCGGCGAAGGCCTGTTTGAGCTGCGGGATATCGGCGATATGGGCGAGGATGCGCAGTTCGATCTGGGAATAGTCGAGGCTGACGAGAACGCGCCCCGCCGGGGCGACGAAGGCCTCGCGGATGCGGCGGCCTTCCTCGGTGCGCACGGGGATGTTCTGCAGGTTCGGGTCGGTCGAGGCGAGGCGGCCGGTAGAGGCCCCCGCGATGGAATAGGACGTGTGCACGCGCCCCGTTTCCGGGTTGATGTGGTCCTGAAGCGCGTCGGTATAGGTCGACTTCAGTTTCGACAGCTGCCGCCAGTCGAGGACACGGCCCGGCAGGTCGTGTTCGGTGGCAAGGTCTTCCAGCACGTCGGCGCCGGTGGCATAGGCCCCTGTCTTGCCGCGCTTGCCGCCATCAAGGCCCATCTTGTCGAAGAGGATCTCGCCCAGCTGTTTGGGGCTGCCGACATTGAAGGGCTCGCCCGCGAGCTCGTGAATCTCGGCCTCGAGCGCGGCCATCTTCTGGGCGAAGGCGTTCGACATGCGCGAAAGCGTGTCACGGTCGACCTTGATGCCCGACATCTCCATCCGTGCGAGCACCGGCACCATGGGGCGTTCCAGCGTCTCGTAGACGGTGGTGACGCGGGCGCGGTGCAGTTGCGGGCGGAACAGCTGCCACAGGCGCAGGGTGATGTCGGCGTCTTCCGCCGCATAGGCGGTCGCCTCGTCTATGGGGACGTGATCGAAGGTGCGCGCGGATTTGCCGGACCCCAGCAGCGGTTTGATCGGGATCGGCGTGTGCGACAGGTAACGTTCCGACAGCGCGTCCATGCCGTGGCCATGTTCGCCCCCGTGCAGCGCGTAGGACATCAGCATCGTGTCGTCGATGGGTGCGACATCGATGCCCGCGCGGGCGAAGACCTTGGCGTCGTATTTCATGTTCTGCCCGATCTTGAGGATCGCGTCGTCCTCGAGCACCGGTTTCAGCATCGCCAGCGCCCTGTCGCGGTCGATCTGGCCTTCGGCCAGCGCGTCCGATCCGAAAAGATCGCCCGACTGCCCGGCCTTGTGGGTCAGCGGGATGTAAGCCGCCTGCCCCGCGGTCACGCAAAGCGATATGCCGACGATATCCGCCTTCATCTCGTCCAGGCTGGTGGTTTCCGTGTCCACCGCCACATGGCCCACAGCGCGGATGCGGTCGATCCAGACCTGCAAGGCGGCTTCGTCGCGGACGCAGTCGTATGTGGCGGCGGCGAAGGCGGGGGCGTCGGGGGCTGTGGCGGCATCGGGGACGGGGGCTTCGGGGATGGCGGGGGCGGCAAGGCCCATCCGGTCGGCGATGCGTTTGGTCAGCGTGCGGAATTCCATCTGGGCGAGGAACTCCATCAGCCGTTCGGGGTCCGGGTCGCGCACTTCCAGATCGTCGAGCGTGAAGTCGAGCGGCGTGTCGCAGTCGAGCTGCACGAGCTTCTTCGACAATTCGATCTGGTCGCGCATGTCGATCAGGGTCTGGCGGCGTTTCGGCTGGGGGACTTCGCCCGCGCGGTCGAGAAGCTCTTCCAGCGAGCCGAATTCGTTGATCAGAAGCGCTGCGGTCTTGATGCCGATGCCGGGCGCGCCGGGGATGTTGTCGACGCTGTCGCCCGCCAGTGCCTGCACATCGACCACCCGGTCGGGGTAGACGCCGAACTTCTCGTGCACTTCCTCGCGGTCGATCACGCGGTTCTTCATCGCGTCGAGCATCACGACCCCGTCGCCCACCAGCTGCATCAGATCCTTGTCGGAACTGATGATCGTCACGCGCCCGCCCGCATCGCGCGCCTGGCAGGCGAGCGTGGCGATGATGTCGTCGGCCTCGTATCCCTGCAATTCCTTGCAGGCGATGTTGAAGGCGAGCGTCGCTTCGCGCGTCAGCGGGATCTGCGGGCGCAGGTCCTGGGGCATCTCTTCGCGGTTGGCCTTGTAGAGGTCGTACATGTCATTGCGGAAGGTGTGGCTGCCCTTGTCGAAGATCACCGCGACATGGGTGGGCGCGTCAGAGCCGTTGTTGCCCTCGACATAGCGGAAGAGCATGTTGCAGAAGCCCGAGACCGCGCCGATGGGCAGGCCGTCGGACTTGCGCGTGAGCGGCGGCAGCGCGTGGTAGGCGCGGAAGATGAAGGCTGATCCGTCGATCAGGTGAAGGTGATGTCCCTTGCCGAATGCCATCGTCGTTCTCCTGTCTCGCCGGGGTTGTTTCTGGCCCCAGACGGGCGCGAAGTCCAGCCGGGGGCGGCGTCAGGGCGCGAGGTAGGCCCGGTGCGCGATGCGCACCGACAGCGGCAGTGGCGTCCATGCGCCGAAGGGCAGACCGGCCTGCCGCAGCATGGCACCGACCCAGGCATTGCAGGTGCGCAAGAGATGGAAGCGGCCTGTCGCCTCGTAGAACGCGTCGGTGGTGGAAAATCCGGGGTGATCGACGGGGATCGGACTTCCGCCCGCGTCCCGCGTCGCGGTGGCGAGGATGGCATCGATCAGCCTTGCGTAGCTGTCAGCATCCATCCGCACGGGCCAGGTGGGAAAGCCGGGTTCGATCGTCCCGGCAAGGCCCAGCCGCAGGACGGATGCGTCGCCCGCCACCGCGCGCAGCGTCGCGCGCAGCGACAGGTCGCGCCAGGTGGCGGTGGTGGTGTAGAAATCCCGCGCGCCCCAGCCCGCCACCAGCCAGTCGGCGCCGGGATGGCCAAGCGGCAGGTCAGGCCCGTCGAAGGCGGCGAAGCGCGCCCGCGTCGCATCGTCGAGCGGCAGGAGGATATCGGTATGGATCGGCCCGGCCAGAAGGTGGATGGTCACCGGCCCGTCCGGGCGCGCCTGACCTGCCGTGGCGATCAGACCGCCGATCGCCGCGGCAACAACATAAAGCAGGGGACCTGCGGCAAGGATCAGCGCAAGGCGGACTGCTGCCTTAATCGACCTTGCCCTCGAAATCCTTGTGGATGTAGCGGCAGTCGCAATAGGGACATTCGACCCATCCCGTGTCATGCGGGATCTGCAGCCAGACGCGGGGATGGCCCAGCGCGCCTTCGCCGCCGTCGCAGGAAATGCGGTAGCTGTCCACGATCCGGGTTTCCGGGGCTGCGATGGTCATCTGCGGGCAGGTCCTTGCGGTTGCTGGCGGTTCGGCGATGCTCTAGTGGATTTATCGGGCAAGCCTGACAGGGGCAAGGGGCAGGGTGACACAGGACGCGATCCGCATCGAGGCTCTGGTGAAAACCTACCGCGCGCGCCGCGGGGGCAAGGACAAGACCGCCCTGAAGGGTGTCGATCTGGCCATCCCGCGCGGGTCGGTCTTCGGGCTTCTGGGGCCTAACGGGGCGGGCAAGTCGACGCTGATCAACATTCTGGCCGGGCTGGTGAAGAAGACCAGTGGCCGCGTCGTGATCTGGGGCTTTGACCAGGACGTGAACCCGCGCCAGTCGCGCGCGGCGATCGGCGTGATGCCGCAGGAACTGAACCTCGACCCGTTCTTCACGCCGCGCGCCGCGCTCGAGGTGCAGGCGGGGCTTTACGGCGTGCCGAAGGCGCAGCGGCGCACGGACGAGATTCTGGCCATGGTCGGCCTGACCGACAAGGCCGAGGCCTATGCCCGCACGCTGTCGGGCGGCATGCGGCGGCGGCTTCTCCTGGGCAAGGCGCTGGTGCATCACCCCAACATCCTTGTGCTGGACGAGCCGACCGCGGGCGTGGACATCGAGCTGCGCCAGATGCTGTGGGAGAACATCCGCAAGCTGAACCGCGAGCGCGGCATGACGATCATCCTGACGACGCATTACCTCGAAGAGGCGGAAGAGATGTGCGACGAGATCGCCATCATCAATCAGGGCGAGGTGGTGGCGCGTGACAGCACGGCGCGGCTGCTGGCGCGGCTTGATGCCAAGACGATGGTGATCGAACCCGACGGCCCGGTGGACCGCCTGCCCGAAGGTGCGGGCATCGAGGCCGTGCGGCGCGCCGACGGGTCGATCGCGGTCAGCTACCGGCGCGGCCAGACGCGGGCCGAGGCGGTTCTGGACGCGGTGCGCGCGGCGGGGATCACGATCCGCGACGTGCGGACGGAAGAGCCTGATCTGCAGGACGTTTTCCTGTCGCTGACCGCCTCACGCTGAGGCGTGCGCCCGGTTCCTGCACAAGGCGGATTTCGACGCGAAATCCGGGTGGGAAACCGACGCGGTTTCCCGGTCCTGGTGGAACGGTTCGGCAAGTGGCCGGAAACCGCGTCGGTTTCCATCTGTTTTCCGCGTCGGAAAACAGGGACTCCAAAAAGAACAAAACGTGAATATACTTGCGACTCACCATGGTCGCCGAATTGTCCGCCACGTCGAACTTCTCCTTCCTCCACGGGGCTTCGCACCCCGAGGAATACATGGACATGGCCGCCGAACTGGACCTGTCGGCGGTGGCCATCGCCGATGAAAACTCGGTCGCCGGGATCGTGCGCGCCCATGCCCGCGCGCGTGAGATCGCGCGGCTTGTCGCCGAACGCCGCGCATGGGAGGCAGCCCATGACCCCATCGGCCCGCTCCGGCCCGATGCGATCCCCGCGCCGCCGTCCTTCCCCGTCCACGCCGCGCCGCGCCTGATCCCCGCCGCGCGGCTGCTGCTGAGCGATGCGCCCGCCCTCACCGCCCTGCCGCGCGACCGGGCGGGATGGGCGAACCTCTGCCGCCTGCTGTCGCGGGGCAAGTTGCGGGCCGAGAAGGGGGAGTGCGATCTCTCGCTCTCCGATCTGGCCGACTTTGCCGGGGGGCTCGAACTGATCCTGTGGCCCGGGCCCCGCACGAAAGGCGCAGGTGGCTGGGCGGCGCTGCTGCCCCGCCTGCAGGTCTTCGCCGGACGGATGCATCTGGGCCTCGCCCCGCGCTATGACGGGCGCGACCGCGACCGCTTCGCGGCGCTCACGCGCGAAGCGGATGCGCTGGGCCTGCCGACGATTGCCTCTGCCGCGCCGCGCATGCACCGGGCGCGGCGGCGCAGGCTGGCGGACGTGCTGACCGCGATCCGCCTGAAGATGCGCGTCGATGATCTGGGCCGCGCGGCGCTGGCCAACGGCGAACAGCGCCTGCGGTCCGGGGCCGAGATGCGGCGGCTGTTTTCGGGGCACGAAGACGCGGTCGACCGCGCGCAGGCGCTGGCCGAGCGGTTGACCTTCTCGCTCGACGAATTGCGCTATGAATATCCGCACGAGGTGGCCGAAGGCGAAACCCCCGACGCCCGCCTGCGGCGGCTGGCCCATGAGGGGCTGCGCTGGCGATACCCCGCGGGCGCGTCGGACCGGGTGCGGGGCCTTCTGGAACACGAACTCACCCTCATCGCCAAGCTGCGCTATGAGCCCTATTTCCTGACCGTGCGCGACGTGGTGCATTTCGCGCGGTCCCGCGGGATCCTGTGCCAGGGGCGCGGGTCGGCGGCCAATTCGGTCGTGTGCTATTGCCTCGGGATCACCAGCGTATCCCCTGAAGTGGGCACCATGGTGTTCGAGCGCTTCGTCTCCGAAGCCCGGGACGAGCCCCCCGATATCGACGTCGATTTCGAACATGAACGGCGCGAAGAGGTGATCCAGTGGATCTATGAGCGATACGGCCGCCACCGCGCGGGTCTTTGCGCCACGGTGATCCATTACCGCGGCAAGCGCGCCATCCGCGAGGTGGGCCGCGCCATGGGCCTGACCGAGGACACGATCAGCGCGCTCTCCTCCCAGCTTTGGGGGTTCTTTTCCACCAAGGGCATCGAGGCCGAACGCATGGCCGAGATCGGGCTTGATCCGACCGACCCGCGTCTGATGCAGACGCTGGCGCTGGTGCATGAAATCAACGGCTTTCCCCGCCACCTGTCGCAGCATGTGGGCGGCTTCGTCATGACCGAAGGGCGGCTTGACGAACTGGTGCCAGTCGAGAACGCGACGATGGAGGGGCGCACCGTCATCTGTTGGGACAAGGACGACATCGACACGCTGGGCATCCTCAAGGTCGACGTGCTGGCGCTGGGCATGCTGACCTGCATCCGCAAGGCATTTGACCTGATCGAACGGCACCACCGCACGCGCTATGACCTCGCCACCCTGCCGCCCGAGGATGCCCGCGTCTATGACATGCTCTGCCGCGCCGACAGCGTGGGGGTCTTTCAGGTGGAAAGCCGCGCGCAGATGAACTTCCTGCCCCGGATGCGGCCGCGCAACTTCTATGATCTGGTGATCGAGGTGGCGATCATCCGGCCCGGGCCCATTCAGGGCGACATGGTGCACCCTTACATCCGGCGGCGGAACGGCGAGGAGAAGGTGAGCTTTCCGTCCGACGAGTTGGGCGCGGTGCTGGGCAAGACGCTGGGCGTGCCGCTGTTTCAGGAACAGGCGATGCAGATCGCCATC
>CAZNMV010000190.1:0-6559 GCA_964573835.1 uncultured Aestuariivita sp.
GTCGGCCTGGCGCATCCAGTCGATGGCGCCGTTAATGTCCGAACAGGTGATGTTGCGGCAATGGCAGATGATCATGGCATGTCTTCCGAAATCCTGACCGGATTACTCGGAAAATAATCCCGACCAATTCAGTTGGTCAAGTCCCCGCCCTGCGACATCTCGGCCCTGTGACCCAGCCGCGCCTCGAGGCCGCCGCGCACCTGCGCTTCGAGATGGGCGGCAAGGCGCTTGCGGTCGGGCCAGTCCGCGACCCGCACAGGCCTGTGATAGACCAGCTCCACCGCCCCCTGCCGCCGCGCCGCAAGCGTCTTGAGCAGGTGCACGCCGAATTCCATGTCGCCCCACCAGCCATAGAACCGCTCCGGTTCCCCCCGGGGTGCATGATAGATGACGCTCACGGGCTGGATATGCATGTGATCGCGCAGGACATCCGCCTGAAAGGCCGCAAACAACGTGGTCTTGAACGGCAGCACGCGCAGCCCGTCGGTCGAGGTGCCTTCGGGAAAGAACAACAGCCGGTGTCCAGCGAGCAGCCGCGCCTGAAAGAGAAGCGTCTGATCCTTCGCGCGGCGCGGGTTGCGTTCGATGAAGACCGTGCCCGTCGCCCGCGCCAGCCAGCCGATGCCCGGCCACCGCGCCACTTCGGATTTCGACACGAAATAGATCCGTTTGAGCGCATTCAGCGCGAAGATATCGAGCCAGGACACATGGTTGGCCACCACGGCGCCGCGTTCCTGCATGAGCGCGCCCTGCGCCGAAAACCCCATGCCCAGGATGCGGAAGGCGTTGCGGCAGACGAATTGCGTGATCCATGGCGTCCAGGGCCGCCGCAGCCCGAACAGCGGGCACTCGATCAACCGCACCAGCAGAAGAAGACCAAGACACCCGAAGACCAGCACCGCCAGCGCCGCCCCCCGCAGCACCACCCGCGCCCAGCCGCCCGCGCCGATGCGCACCGGGTCGGGGGCGATATCGGTGCCCCAGGTCTCGCTCATGTCCGACGGGGCGCGGAATAGCGCGCGCTTTGCCGGTCGGTCATGCGCGCGGTGTCAAGGATCAGGCAGACATCGGTCGTGTTGAAGACGCGGTCGATGAAGGCGCCTTCGCCCACCACGCCGCCCAGTCGCAGATAGGCCTTGATGAGCGAGGGCACCTGCACCATCGCTGCCACCCGGTCGAGATCACCCGGCGCGATCAGGTCCATCGGGTGAAACCCGTCAGGCAGCGCACGCACCCGCAGATCGGACGGTGCGAGATGGGCGTGATGCATCAGCGACAGCGGGGCTGCCAGCCGCGCGGCATCGGTGCCGTGAAAACTCGCCGTGCCGAACAGGATCTCGATCCCGTGCCGCGCGACATAGTCGGCCAACGCGGTCCAGAGCGCATGCATGACAAGCCCGCCGCGATAATCGCGGTGCAGGCAGGACCGGCCAAGTTCCAACAGCCGCCGCCCGTCGGCGCGCAAGGGCGCCAGATCGTATTCCCCTTCGGAATAGAACCGTCCGGCCTGCGCCGCCTGATCGTCGCGCAGCAGACGGTAGACACCCACGACCTGCCCCGACGCGGTGTCGCAGGCGATCATCTGGTCGCAGAAATCGTCGAATTCGTCCCGTTCGAGGCCTGCGTCGTGATCGACGAGGTCGCCCCCTGCCCCCAGTTCGCGCACGAAGACGTCATAGCGCAGCGCCTGTGCCGCGCGGCGGTCGGCCTCGGTCTCGGCGATCCTGACGGTGAACCTGTCGCGCGGGCTCGGCATGGGCGTCTCCGGCGCGGCGCTGTCGGCGGCGCCCCTGCATGTGTCGGCGGCACATAGGCGAAGCGGCGGGTCTGCGCAAGTCTTGGCAACCCTGGGCTGATGTCGGGGCGTTAACCCTTCCTTCACCAGCCTTTGTCATCAAAGACCGGCTGCAGCGACACATGCGCGGCGTCGATCACCAGCTTGCCTTCCTCGGGGAAGTTCACGGTGATGCGCCCGCCGATGTTGCTCTGCACCTGCCCCACACCCCACTCGGGAAAATGGGGGTGGATCACACGCATTCCGGGAGTAAATATGGAACTGACATCGCTCATCTGCGCAGGGACATAGACGGGACCATGGGCACGTCCAATCTGAATCTGGCCGGGTTGATCGGATCGCGCATCTGCCACGACCTGATTTCGCCCATCGGGGCCATCGGTAACGGGCTTGAACTGCTCGAGATGCGGGGCGCCCATGACGGTGTCGAACTTGACCTCATCGCGCGCAGCGCGGTGCAGGCACGCGCACGCATCGCCTTCTACCGGCTTGCCTTCGGGCATGGCGGGGACGACCTTGTGGCCCGGCGCGAGATCGTGCCGCTGCTGGACGATCTGCTGGCAGGCGGCCGGATCGTCTGCGACTGGGGGCCCGAAGACCCTTGCCCGCGTGCTGGCGTGCGGCTGGCCTATCTTGCCTTCATGTGCTGTGAAAGCGCCCTGCCCTATGGCGGCACCGTGCGCATCGCGCAAGAGAGGGGCGGCTGGCGCATCTCGGGCGACAGTGCCCGGCTGCAGGTCGACCCAACGCTCTGGTCGGCGCTGGCCTCGGGGCGCGTGGCCCCCGACATCGCTCCGGCGCACGTGCAGTTCGCGCTTTTGCCCGAAGTGGTGCGCGATCAGGGCCGCACCTTGAGCGTGACCTGGAATGAGGGATCGGTCCGGATCGGGTTCTGACCCGGTCAGGCCCTGATCGCGCCGTCGCCGGTGACGAGATACTTGAAGCTGGTCAGCTGTTCCGCGCCCACCGGCCCCCGTGCATGCATCTTGCCGGTGGCGATGCCGATTTCCGCACCCATGCCGAATTCGCCGCCATCGGCGAACTGGGTCGAGGCGTTGTGCATCAGGATCGCGCTGTCGAGTCGTTCGAAGAACCGGTCGCGGGCGGCGAGATCCTCGGTCAGGATACAGTCGGTGTGGTTGGAGCCGTAGCGCCGGATATGGGCAATCGCCGCATCCACGTCATCGACGACCTTCACCGCGATATCCATGTCGAGGTATTCGCGGCCCCAGTCGTCTTCCGTCGCCGGTATCGTGCCGGGGATGACCTGCAGCGCGTCGTCGGCATGCACGCGCACGCCCGCCGTGATCAGGGCGCGGATCATGTCTGCGCCCAACGTTGTGGCGATGTCGCGGTGGATGAGCAGGCATTCCGCCGCCCCGCAGATGCCGGTGCGCCGGGTCTTGGCGTTCAGCACCACCGGCAGCGCCTTGGCCGGGTCGGCGGCGCGGTCTAGGTAGATGTGCACGATCCCTTCGAGATGGGCGAAGACCGGCACGCGCGCCTCGCGCTGCACCAGTCCCACCAGCCCCTTGCCGCCGCGCGGCACGATCACGTCGATGAAATCGGTCATGGCCAGCATTTCCGACACCGCCGCGCGGTCGCGCGTTGGCACAAGCTGGATCGCGTCTTCGGGCAGGTCCGCGGCGCGCAGACCTTCGATCAGGCAGGCATGGATAGCGGCCGAGGAATGGAAGCTCTCCGATCCGCCCCGCAGGATCACCGCGTTCCCGGCCTTGAGGCAGAGCGCGCCTGCATCCGCCGTCACGTTGGGCCGGCTTTCATAGATCACACCGACCACGCCCAGGGGCGTGCGGACGCGGCGGATATGCAGCCCGTTGGGCCGGTCCCATTCGGCGATAACGCGGCCCACCGGATCGTCCTGCGCGGCGACCGCGCGCAGGCCCGCGGGGATGCCTGCGATGCGCGCCGCGTCCAGCATCAGCCGGTCGAGCATCGCGGGCGACAGGCCCTTGTCGCGGCCATAGTTCATGTCCTTGGCATTGGCGGCGATGATGTCGCCCTGCCGTGCCTCCACGACATCGGCGGCGGCATTCAGCGCCCGCGCTTTCGCATCCGGTGCCGCGAAGGCCAGATCGGCGGCGGCGGCGCGCGCCCGCGCGCCGATCGCTTCCATCAGGGCGGGGATATCGCCTGTGTCTTTCATCATGCCTCCTTCCTGCCGTCGCGCAGGGTGGCAAGGGCGGGATTTGCGTATCTATAACCAGAAAGAAGCCGCATGTCAGAGCGCCATGTCATCGCGGTGGATCACCGCCGCCCGGCCGGGATAGCCCAGACGCGCCTCGATCTCGGTCGACTGGCAGCCGCGGATGGCGTGCGCCTCCTCGGCGGTATAGCGGGTCAGGCCCTGGCCCAGCCGGTGGCCGGCCTCATCCAGAATGGCGACGGGATCGCCGCGCCCGAAGCGGCCCGCCACGTCGCGGATGCCCGCGGGCAGAAGGCTTGTCCCGCGCGCCAGAGCGCGGGCCGCGCCCGCATCGATCACGATGTCGCCCTGCGGCTTCATCGCGGCGATCCAGCGTTTGCGCGCCGCCTGCGGATCCATCAGCGGGGTGAACCAGGTGGCGGGCGCGCCATCTGCCAGCGTTCTCAGGGGGTTATGGCGCGATCCTTCGGTAATCGCCAAGGCGCAGCCGGCCGCAACGGCGGTCTTTGCTGCCATGAGCTTTGTCTTCATGCCGCCCTTCGACAGGCCCGACACGGCGTCGCCCGCCATCGCCTCGATCTCGGGGGTGATGGCGTCGATCACGTCGAAGCGGCGCGCGGTCGGGTCCTGCGCGGGGTTCGCCGAATAGAAGCCGTCGACATCGGACAGAAGCACGAGCTGGTCGGCCCCCACGGTCGCCGCCACCTGCGCGGCAAGGCGGTCATTGTCGCCATAGCGGATCTCGTCGGTGGCGACAGTGTCGTTTTCGTTCACGATGGGGATGGTGCCGTAGCCCAGCAGCGTCTCAAGCGTCGCGCGTGAATTGAGATACCGCCGCCGGTCGCGGCTGTCTTCCAGCGTCACCAGAACCTGCGCGGCGGTCAGGCCATGCGGCGCGAGCACCTCTTCATAGGCGCGGGCAAGCCGGATCTGACCCACCGCCGCCGCTGCCTGCGATTGTTCGAGCGCCAGCACGCCATGCCCCAGCCCCAGCACGCCCCGCCCCAGCGCGATCGACCCCGACGACACAAGGATCACGTCGCGCCCGCCGGATTTGAGCCAGGCCACGTCTTGCGCCAGCGACATCAGCCAGTCCTGCCGCAAAGCGCCTGTCCTGCGGTCCACCAACAGCGCCGAGCCGATCTTGACGACGACGCGGCGCGCCTGCGTCAAGGCTGCCATGGCCGCTCCTCCGCGGGGCCGCGGTAGCGCAGGCGGTCGGCGTCGATCCGGCCCTTCAGCGCGCGCAGCACAGCCTCGACCCCTTCGCGGCTGACCCCCGACATCATCATGACGGGGCCGCCGCAGGCCTCTTCCAGTTCTTCGCGCGCGAAGGCACGTTCGTCTTCGTCGAGCGCGTCGATCTTGTTCAGCACCGTCAGCCGCGGCTTGTCCGCCAGATCGCCGCCATAGGCTTCGAGTTCGCCGATGATCGTGTGATAATCCTCGCCGATGGTGGCCGAGGTACCGTCGACGAGGTGCAGCAGCACCGCGCAGCGTTCCACATGGCCGAGGAAACGGTCACCAATGCCGCGGCCCTCATGCGCGCCCTCGATCAGGCCGGGGATGTCGGCCACGACGAATTCGGCATTGTCGATGCCGACAACGCCGAGATTGGGGTGCAAAGTGGTGAAGGGGTAATCGGCGATCTTCGGCCGCGCGTTCGACGTCGCGGCAAGGAAGGTGGACTTGCCCGCATTGGGCAGCCCCAGAAGCCCCACATCGGCAATCAGCTTCAGCCGCAGCCAGAGCGTACGCTCCACCCCCGGCTGGCCGGGATTGGCGCGGCGCGGGGCCTGATTGGTTGCGGTCTTGAAATGCAGGTTGCCGAAGCCGCCATTGCCGCCGCGCGCCAGTTCGACCCGCTGGCCCAGTTCGGTCAGGTCCGCGATCACCGTTTCCTGATCTTCTTCAAGGATTTCGGTGCCCACGGGCACGCGCAGCACGATATCTTCGCCGTTGCGCCCGCTGCGCTGGCGGCCAGCGCCGGGGCGGCCGTTCTCGGCGAAGAAATGCTGCTGATAGCGTAAGTCGATGAGCGTGTTCAGCCCGTCGACGGCTTCGGCCCAGACCGATCCGCCATGGCCGCCATCGCCGCCGTCGGGGCCGCCGAATTCGACGAATTTCTCACGCCGGAAGCTCACGCACCCTGCGCCGCCCGCGCCGGACCGCACGTCCACTCTGGCCAGATCGAGGAATTTCATGGCTTTGTCCTAGCCCAAGGCCCGCAGGCCCACAATCACAGTTTTCGGCTGTAGGTCCAGGTGGGCACGGTGGCGTCGCGGACGACGGCGGAGATCAGGCCGGCGCCGCCACGAGGGATGACGACGTCGACGAGTCCGCGGGCCTGGATGAGGTGGGTGACGCTGGAGCGGTCGGCACTGGGCAGCAACTGCACCGCATCCTCGGGCAGTCCCTCCCCGCACAGGGCGCCGCGCAGCGCCGTCACCAGTTCGGCGTTGGAGTGGGCGGCCGAGGAACTGCCGCGCAGTAGCACCGCGTTACCGGACTTGAGCGTGAGACCGAACGCGTCGACGGTGACATTGGGCCGGCCCTCGTAAACGATGCCGACCACGCCCAGCGGCACCCGCTGCTGG
>CAZNMV010000191.1:0-6534 GCA_964573835.1 uncultured Aestuariivita sp.
CAGAGCCCCCCTGCCTTCACAACGCCGTCCAGCCCCCGTCGACGCTGATCGTGGTGCCGGTGATCTGCGCCGCCGCGTCCGAACACAGAAACACCGTCGTGCCGCCCAGCTGCTCCACCGTCGCAAACTCGCGCGAGGGCTGGCGTTCGAGCATGACCTTGCGGATCACGTCCTCGCGGCTCATGTCGTATTTCTTCATCGTGTCGGGGATCTGCGCCTCGACCAGCGGGGTGAGCACGTATGCCGGGCAGATGGCGTTGGCGGTGATCGGCTCTTCGGCGGTCTCAAGCGCGGTGACCTTGGTCAGCCCGACGACGCCGTGCTTGGCCGCCACATAGGCCGACTTGTAGGGCGAGGCGGTCAGGCCATGGGCGCTGGCGATGTTGACGACGCGCCCCCAGCCCGCCCGGCGCATCATCGGCAGCGCGGCGGCGGTGGTGTGGAAGGCGGAGGACAGGTTGATCGCGAGAATGGCGTCCCACTTGTCGGTGGGGAAGTCGTCGATCGGGCAGACATGCTGGATGCCCGCGTTGTTCACGAGGATGTCGCAGCGCCCGGCCTGTTCGATCAGCGCGCGGCAATCAGCGCCCTTCGACATGTCGGCGCGGATATAGCGGGCCGAGACGCCGGTTTCGGCGGCGATTCCCTCGGCCAGCGCATGATCCTCGTCGCGGTCGGTGAAGGAGTTGAGCACCACATCCGCGCCCGCCCGCGCCAGTTCCCGGGCCACCCCGAGCCCGATTCCCGAATTCGATCCCGTGATCACCGCCGTCTTGCCGTGAAGCGTCATGCTCTGTCCTCTCATGATCTGGAGGCAGAGAGTGCCATGCTGCAGCTGCAAAGAAAACACCCTGCGGCCGCCCCGGCCCGGACCGGATCCGGGCCAAAAAAAACGCCGGCACAAGGCCGGCGTTCAGTTATTGAGGCAGGTTTCATACAGGCAAGAAACCTATCGAGCAGTGCCCCCTTTATAAGCAATTCCCGGCAGCTGTCCAAGCTAAAAGTTTGAAAAGACTTGAAAGCCCCGATAACCTTGACCCCAAGAAAAAAGGGGCGGGCAGGATTGTTGCTGAAATGGAACTGGTTTTTTTCGTGCGCGCCTGGCGCGGGATCGTCGCCGCGGGGCTGATCTGCGCCGCTCAGGGGGCGGTTGCGGAATCGCGCCATGGCATAGCTATGTATGGCGACCCGGCGCTTCCACCGGATTTTGTGTCGCTGCCCTATGCGAATGCGGATGCGCCCAAGGGGGGGCGAATCGTCTTCGGCAATACTGGCGGGTTCGACACGCTCAACCCCTTCGTGCCCAAGGGCACCCCGCCCTGGCAGCTGCGCTTCATCGGATATGAGAGCCTGATGGGCAGGTCGTGGGACGAACCCTTCACGCTGTACGGGCTTCTGGCCGAATCGGTCACGACCCCCGAAGACCGGGCCTGGGTCGAATTCACCCTGCGCGAAGAGGCCCGATTCTCGGACGGCATGCCCGTCACGGTCGAAGATGTGATCTGGTCCTACGAGACGCTGGGCGAGATCGGGCACCTGCGCTACCGCGGTTTCGCGCAATCGGTCGCGGCGATCGAACAGACCGGGCCGCGGTCGCTGCGCATCACCTTCCCGGAAGACGACCGCGAGCTTGCGCTGATCGCGGGGCTGCGCCCGGTGCTGAAGAAGGCGCAATGGGACGGCAAGGACTTCGCCGCCTCGGGCCTGAGCGAGGCGGTCATCGGCACCGGGCCCTATGTCGTCGCCGGTTTCGAGGCGGGCCGGTCGCTGACGCTGCGCCGCAACCCCGATTACTGGGGGCGCGATCTGCCGCTCATGGCGGGGCATGCGAACCTCGACGAGATCCGGATCGAGTTCTACGGCGACGAGACGGTGCTCTTCGAGGCGTTCAAGGCGGGCGAGTTGACGGCCGTGCGCGAATTCAACGCAGAGACCTGGGCCACCGCCTATGATTTCCCCGCGATCCGCGATGGCCGCGTGGTGAAGTCGGAAATCCCCCACAAGCGGCCTTCGGGCATCACCGGGCTGGTGATGAACGGGCGCCAGCCCCCCTTCGACGACTGGCGCGTGCGCGAGGCGATGATCCTCGCCTTCAACTTCGAATTCATCAACGACACGATCACCGGCGGCGCGCAGCCGCGCATCACATCCTACTTCTCGAACTCCGAACTGGGCATGCGGCCCGGCCCCGCGACGGGGCGCGTGCGAGAACTGCTCGAGCCTTTCGCCCCCGATCTGCCGCCCGGCGCGATCGACGGCTATGATCTGCCGGTGTCGGACGGCACCGAGCGCAACCGCGCCAACCTGCGCGCGGCGGCGGCGCTTCTGGACGCGGCAGGCTGGTCCGTGACCGACGGCCAACGCCGCAACGCGGCGGGCGAGGAATTCCGCATCGACGTACTGCTGCGGTCGGGGGCGGGCGAATATCTCACGATTCTGGACCTTTACGCCCCGGCCCTGCGGCGGCTGGGCATCGCGGTCGATGTCTCGCGCGTCGATGACGCGCAGTACAATGAACGGCTGGCAATGCTCGACTTCGACATGACGGATATCCGCCGGGACCTGTCTCTGTCACCGGGCAACGAACAAAGGCTGTACTGGGGCAGCGCGGGCGCGGATGCGGAGGGCACGCGCAACCTAATGGGCGTGGCGTCACCCGCAATCGACGCGATGATCGACGCAATCCTCTCGGCGCGCAGCGGCGGGGATTTCACCGCTGCCGTGCGCGCGCTGGACCGGGTGCTGATGGCCGGGCGCCATGTCATCCCGATCTGGGCCAATGACGTGGGCCGCATCGCCCATCTGCGGCAGCTGCGCTATCCCGACCGCATCCCGGTCTATGGCGACCGCATCACCTGGATGCCCGACGTCTGGTGGTGGCAGGAGGACTGAGCGCAACCTGACGCGAACGCGCCGCACGCAAAACACGCATGACCCGTTCATTTTGTGCTTGATTGTGCGGCAATCTGCCCCATCTCGCGCCATGTCACTTTTGTGACACCCCGCGCGCCCGTCTGAGGGATGTCTTCGGGGAAGGTGCACAGGAAGGATGTGACCCGATGACCTGGAGTGATCTGACCCGCAACTGGGGCGATTGGTTCAAGCGCATGCAGACGCGGTTTCCCCATCTCGATGACAGCGCGATGCCGTTTCTCAAGCAGGATCGCGGGCGGTTCGAAGCCTACCTCGCCCAGACCCATGATCTGACGATCGACGAGGCGCGCGCAGAACTGGAAGATTTCCTCTTCGTCGAGTCGATGCTGCGCGAAGTGACCGACCTGCGGGTGCGCGCCTAGGCGAGCGACGTCACCCAAAGGATCGTCGCATCCTCGTCGCTGATCGAGATGACGTTGTGGCCCATCGTGGCGTCGTAATAGGCGCTGTCGCCGCGACGCATGTCCATGGGTTCGTAGAATTCGGTGAAAAGCCGGATGACGCCGGTCAGGACGTAGAGAAACTCCTCGCCGTCATGGCGGACCCAGCCGTCGAATTCCTCCATTGACCGCGCGCGCACCCGGGCACGGTAAGGCAGCATCTGCTTCTTGGTAAGCGTCTCGGCCAGAAGTTCGTGTTCGTAGGTTGCGGTGGCGGTCGCGGTGCCGGCGCCCGATTGCGTCACCGCCATGCGGCCATTGACCTTTTCGGCCTGCGGCGGCGTGAAAAGTTGCGGAACCGAGATGCCAAGCCCCACCGCCAGCTTCTTGAGCGCGTCATAGGTGGGCGACATCTGCCCGTTCTCGATCTTCGACAGCGTGGAACGGGCAAGTCCTGCCTGATTTGCCGCCTGTTCGAGCGTCCAGTCGCGCGCCTTGCGCAATTCGCGCACGCGGCGGCCGAGGTCGAGCGGTTCGGCCACGCCTTCGGCCCCGCCCGCGCGGGCGATGCGGATCAGCGATCTGGGATCCTTTGACGTCATGGCGATCTGAATAGCCCCGCCGTCCGGTGCTTGCAACGGCGGCGGGGCGGGGCTAGCCAAGGCACATGATCTCGGTCTTCGATGACGGCCCACCGCCGCCCTGCCCCGCACCCTTCAACCTTGCCGCCCATGTGCTGGGCCTGTCCGCGTCCCTGGGCGCGCGGCCCGCGCTCGAAGTGCTGGGCCCGGGGGGCGAGGTCTTCTCCCATGCGCGGCTCTTGCGGGCGGTGCAGGGCACGGCGGGCGGGCTTGCGGCGGCGGGTGTCACGCCTGGCGACATCGTGCTTCTGCGGCTGGGCAATACGGTCGATTTCCCCATCGCCTATCTGGGCGCGATCGCGCTGGGCGCGGTGCCGGTGCCGACATCGTCGCAGCTGACCGAACCCGAGGTCGCCAAGATGATCGCCGAACTTGCACCGCGCGTGATCCTGCACGACGTGGGTGTCGCCTGCCCCGATCACCCCGGGCGGATGGATCTGGCGGCGCTGCGCGCGCTGCGTGATGCCGACCCCCTGCCCTTTCACATGGGCGATCCCGACCGCATGGGATACATCGTCTATACTTCGGGCACGTCGGGGCGGCCGCGCGCCGTCGCCCATGCGCATCGCGCGATCCTCGCCCGCGCCATGATGCATGACGGCTGGTATGGCCTGACGCAGGGCGACCGGCTTCTGCATGCGGGGGCCTTCAACTGGACCTATACGCTGGGCACCGGCCTGATGGACCCCTGGAGCGTCGGGGCCACCGCGCTGATCCCCGCGCCGGGCACCGACCCGGGCGACATCCCTGCCCTGCTGCGCAGCCATGAGGCAACCATTTTCGCAGCAGCACCTGGGGTTTACCGGAAGATCCTCGCCTCGGGCGCCGACATGCGCCTGCCCGCCCTGCGCCACGGGCTGAGCGCGGGCGAAAAATTGTCGCCCGCGCTGGCCGAGGCGTGGGAGGCGGCGACCGGCACGCCGCTTTTTGAGGCCTATGGCATGTCGGAATGTTCCACCTTCATCTCGGCCTCGCCCGCCGCACCCGCAACCGGCAGTGCGCTGGGGCGGCCGCAGCGGGGCCGCCGCGTCGCCATCCTCGGCGAGGACGGCCCGGTGCCGCGCGGGCAGGACGGGATCATCGCGGTGTCGCACCGCGATCCGGGGCTGATGCTGGGCTATCTGGGCCAGCCGGAAGAGACGGCGGCGCGGTTCCGGGGCGAATGGTTCGTCACCGGCGATCAGGGCCGGATGGAGGCGGACGGGCAGATCCACTACCTTGGCCGGGCCGACGACATGATGAACGCGGGCGGCTACCGGGTGTCACCGCTCGAGGTCGAGGCGACGCTTTCGGGCTTTCCCGGCATCGCCCAGATCGGCGTGACCGAGATCGAGGTGAAGGCGGACGTGCGCATCATCTGCGCCTTCTACACCGGCCCCGCCCCGGTCGATCACGCCGAACTGGCCCGGTTTGCGCAATCGCGGCTCGCCCGTTACAAGCAGCCCAGAGACTATGTCTATCTGCCCGAACTGCCCACCGGCGCCAATGGCAAGCTGGTGCGCCGCGCCCTGAAACCGCCAGCCGGAAGGCAAACCCCATGACCGCCGCGACCCCCGTGAAGCTCGACATCCTGTCCGACCCGATCTGTCCATGGTGCTATATCGGGAAGGCAAACCTCGAAGCGGCGCTGGCGGCCGAGGGGGAGAACCCCTTCGTGATCGAATGGCATCCCTTCCAGCTCAACCCCGACATGCCCGAAGGCGGCATGGACCGGCGGGACTATCTGGAGACCAAGTTCGGCGGCAAGGAGGCGGCGGTGCGCGCCTATGCACCAGTTGTGGAACATGCGGGACAGGCCGGGCTGAGCATCAATTTCGAAGCCATGCAGCGCACGCCGAACACGCTGGATGCGCACCGGCTGATCCACTGGGCGGGGATCGAGGGTGTGCAGAACGCGGCGGTGGATGCGCTATTCCGGGCCTATTTCGTGGAGGGCCGCGACATCGGCAACGCGGAAGTGCTGGCCGATATCGCCGACACGATCGGGATGGACGCAGGCGTGGTGCTGAAGCTGCTGAAATCCGACGCCGACCGCGACGCGATCCGCGCGCGCGATGCTCATTCGCGGCAGATGGGCGTCGGTTCGGTGCCGACCTTCATCGTCGCGGGCAAGCATGCGGTGCCCGGCGCGCAGCCGCCTGATCTGTGGCGCAAGGTGATCGCAGAGCTGAACAGCAGCGGCACCTGATGTCGCGCCGGGGGATGACGCTGCTGGCGGCGCTGGGAACAGTGGTCGCGGGGGGCACGGTCTTCTTCCGGCACGTCGAAGGGTGGTCTTGGGTCGATTCCTATTTCTTCACGGTGGTGACCCTGTCGACCGTGGGTTATGGCACGCCGGTGCCCGAGACGGTTCTGGGCAAGATCGGCACGACAGTCTTCATCTTCGTTGGGCTGGGCGTCTTCGCGCTCGCCATCCAGCAATTCGCGCTCTATTCGCTCGAACGGCGGGAACGGGAGGGCGGTGGCTGGCTGGTGGGCTGGCTGACCCGGCGGCGTCATCGGGATGACACGCATGCGGTGCCGCCACCGGCGAACGAGGATGACCGCCCCGACCCGCGGGGCTGAGCGGCCCCTTGCCG
>CAZNMV010000192.1:0-6471 GCA_964573835.1 uncultured Aestuariivita sp.
GCCCGATTCGGTCGCGACAGCGGCAAGCGTGCCGCCAGTGGCGCGGTCGTCGTCGAAACTCAGCCGGTATTCACCCACGACCGCCCCGCCCGAGGCGCTGTCGCGGATGGTCATCATCCATTCGTTCGACACGCCAGCGCCCGGCACCGTGGGTGTGAAGGTGATGTCGAGGCTTTCGGACGTGCCGAGATTGTCGTGATATTCGATCGACAGAACCTGCGACTGGCCAGGCGCTCCCACCTCGGTCGCCGTCGCGGGGAGGTTCAGGCTCATCGCGATGCGGGTGGTGGGTTCGCCCGACAGCTGGTTGACCCCGACGCGGATGGGTTCGAGCCCCACCGGCGTGTCGCGGGAAAACCCCGGGATCGACCCGTCGCCATTGGCGGGCCAGCCCATCAGCGCGAGACCGCTTTGCGACACGAGATATCCGTTCTGATCCAGCCGGAAGGATCCCGTCGTCGTCAGCATCATCTGGGGATTGGCCTCGCCCGCGACCACGTTCGAGACCGCCGTGACCGGCAGCATCCCGCGGCCGCGCACCGCCAGATCGGTGGCATTGGTGGTGGACACCAGCGTGCCGCGTTCGTCGATCAGGCGTTGATTGGTGCTGCGCACGCCGCCCGCGTCATAGGCGCTGCGCGAGGACGATATGACCATCGAATGAAAATCGGTGGTCACCCGCTTGTATCCGAAGGTCGAGGAATTCGCGATGTTGTCCGAAATCGCGGCGAGCCGGGAGGCATTCGCGCGCAACCCGGTCACGCCCGCGTTGAGGGAAGAGGAAATCGACATCGACGCGCCTTTCTGCTGCATCCGCCATCTTGCGGACCCAAGCCATAGACGCCCCGCCTTAACGGCAGGCTAACGGCCGCGCGTCGCCGCCTATACGCCGCGCCGGAGCAGGATCACCTCAACCCTTTCGTTGCGCACCGCCATCGGATCGGGGGTGACCGGCTGCCTGTCGCCGTGACCGACGAGCCGACGCACCCGCGCGCCATCGAACCCGGCACCCAGCATGAGCCCGCGCATCAGGTCGGCCCGTGCCCCCGACTGGGTCCAGACCGGGTTCTGGGCCAGAACCACCGGATTGGCCGGCATATGCGCGCCGATCGCCACGGGGTTGACGGTGATGCCCGTCACGTCCGCGATCATGCGGGCCAGTTCGGTCAGAAGCGGCGTGGGCCGGTCACTGCCCACCTCGAACAACGGGGCCCCCGGCAGCGAGAAGACCTCGATCACCAGGCCTTCGTCGGTCAGCCGCGTCACCACGTGGCGCAGCAGGTCTTCGGATACCATGCTTTCGCCCCTGAAGGCGCGCAGCGCCTCTTCCACCTTGTCGAAGGCCTCCCGGTCTTCGGGCGCGATGTTCGATCCCGACCCGGTGTCGCCATCGGCCCCCCGGGGGCGGCGTGTCTGGCCGGGATCGGGCGCGCTCGCGCCTGTGCCGTTCTGGACCAGCGTCATGTCGGTGAAGACGCTGTCTCCGTTGAAGACACCATCACCCCCACCCGAGACGCGGACGATGGACGCCGTCGGCGAAAAGTAATCCGCCAGGCCCTTGCGCTGTTTCTCGGTCGTTGCGTTCAGCAGCCACATCAGCATGAAGAAGGCCATCATTGCCGTCACGAAATCCGCATAGGCAACCTTCCAGGCGCCACCATGATGCTGGTGGCCACCAACGATCTTCTTCCGCTTGATAATGACTGGCGCCGCATTCGGCTGCGTTGCCATCACCACCACCTGTACTCACCCGCGGCCTCGTTAGCAGGGTGTGCATTAAGGGCGGCTTAACGGATCAAATTGCGGGTATCGCAGGCGCTGCCATCGCGCGACCTGACATCCGGCGAAACCGGATTATCTCTGCCCGATGACAGGAAAGGGCAGCCCATGACCGGAATGGCACGCAGCCGCGCCAGCGCCATACCCGCCAGCCGATTGGGCCGCGCGGCGGGTCTGGGGGGTGTGGCGACAGGCATCATCGGCAGCGTCGCCGCCTCGGGCCTGCGCGAGGTGATGTCGGGCCGCCGCCCCGACTGGCGCGACCTCGTTCTCACGCCGTCGAACGTCACGCGGCTGGCCGATGAACTGGCGCGGATGCGCGGAGCGGCGATGAAGGTCGGGCAGCTCATCTCGATGGATGCGGGCGAGATGCTGCCGCCCGAACTTGCCGCGATCATGGCACGGCTGCGCGCCGATGCCGACCACCTGCCGCCGCGCCAGCTGCGCCAGGTGCTGACGCGCGCCTGGGGCGCGGACTGGCACCTGCGCTTCGCCCGTTTCGATGTGCGCCCTGTCGCGGCGGCATCGATCGGGCAGGTCCACCGCGCACTGACCCGCGATGGCCGCGATCTGGCGATCAAGGTGCAATATCCCGGTGTCGCCGACAGCATCGACAGCGACGTGACCAATGTGGGTGCGCTGATCCGGATGTCGGGCCTCCTGCCGCGGGGATTCGACCTTGCCCCCCTGCTGGACGAGGCGCGGTCGCAACTGCGGGACGAGGCCGATTACACCCGCGAACGCGACCAGCTTGCCGCCTTTCATGGCCTTCTGCAGGACGACCCGCGCTTCGTCCTGCCGGAACCGCAGGACGATCTGAGCACACGGTCGGTGCTGGCGATGACCTTCCTCGACAGTCAGCCCGTCGAAACGCTCGAAGATGCCCCGCAGGACCGGCGCGACCAGGCGGTCGCCGATCTCTTCGATCTGATGTTCGCCGAGATGTTCCGCTTCGGGCGGATGCAGTCGGACCCGAACTTCGCCAATTACCGGCACGATCCGGCGACGGGGCGAATCGTGCTTCTGGATTTCGGCGCCGCGCGCCCGGTACCCGCCGCCATGTCCGAAGGGTATCGGGCGCTCTTCCGCGCAGGGGTGGCGGGCGACCGCGCCGCGCTGCACGCCGCGGCCCTGTCGCTGGGCTTCTTCGCGCCCACGACGGCGCAACGTCACGCGGCCATGGTGACCGACATGCTGGCGCTGGTCTTCGCGCCGCTCGCCGAAGGGCGCGCCTTCGACTTTGCCGACCCGTCGCTGACCCGCCGGATGCGCGAACAGGGCATGGAGATGGCGGCCGAGCGCGATTTCGTCCACCTGCCGCCGGTCGAGACGCTTTACATCCAGCGTAAGTTCGGGGGGCTGTTCCTCCTCGCCCAGCGCCTGCGCGCGCGGGTGGATATCGGCAGGCTGATCCAGTCCCATATCGCCGATCCCGGCACCCCGGGCCTGATCGCATAGGTTTGGACAGGCGGAACCTGAGGTTTCGCAAGGCTGCACGCCCCGGACAGGCCCGGGGCGCGCGCGTGCGCGCTGGGGTCACGACAGGTGATGCACCTCCTGCTGGCCGTAGACAGGTGTGTCGATACCGTGCATCCGGGCCGCGATCTGCAGGCTGAGGAACAGCGAATAATGGCGCGACTGGTGCAGGTTGCCGCCATGCATCCACAGGTTCGGCACCTGTGTCGGCTTCCACATGTTGCGCTGTTCGCCTTCCCAGGGGCCTGGGTCCTTGGTGGTGTCCGACCCGAGGCCCCAGCACTTGCCCAGCTGGTCGGCCTTTTCCTGCCCCATGAGGTCGGCAACCCAGCCGTTCATGGAGTTGTAGCCGGTCGCATAGACGATCACGTCCGCGTCCAGATGCGTCCCGTCATCGAGGATCACGCCCGTCGCGTCGACCCCGGCGACCTGACCGCGCTTGAGCTTGATCTTGCCGTCGATGATGAGCTGGCTCGCGCCGATGTCGATGTAGTAGCCCGAGCCGCGGCGCAGGTACTTCATGAACAGACCCGACTCGTCATCGCCCCAGTCCAGCCAGAAACCCGCCTTTTCCAGACCTTCGTAGAAGTCCTTGTCGCGTTCCTTCATCTCGGCATAGGCCGGAATCTGGAATTCGTGCAGGATGCGGTAGGGCAGCGAGGCGAAGATGAGATCCGCCTTTTCGGTGGTCACGCCATTGGCCACGGCCTCTTCGGAATAGAGCGCGCCAAGACCGACCTCCATCAGCGTGTCAGAGCGCACGATATGGGTGGAGGACCGCTGGACCATCGTCACGTCCACGTCGTTTTCCCAAAGCGCCGCGCAGATGTCGTGGGCCGAGTTGTTCGACCCCACCACGATCGCCTTCTTGCCCCTGTAGCCATCCGGGCCGGGATGCTGCGAGGAATGATGCTGATCGCCCTTGAACGTCTCCATGCCCGGAAAGTCAGGCATCCGCGCCTTGCCGGACATGCCCGTGGCCATGACCAGCTGCTTGGGCTTCAGGACGACTTCCTCGCCGTCGCGGTCGACCACCACGGTCCATTCGCCTTTCGCCTCGTCGAAGCTGGCGGATTTGGCGGTGGTGCGCGTCCAGTAGTTCAGCTCCATCACCTTGGTGTACATCTCGAGCCAGTCGCCGATCTTGTCCTTGGGGCTGAAGACCGGCCAGTTCTCGGGGAACTTGATGTAGGGCAGATGGTCGTACCAGACCGGGTCATGCAGGCAGAGCGACTTGTAGCGCTTGCGCCAGCTGTCGCCGGGGCGGTCGTTCTTTTCCACGATGATCGTGGGCACGCCAAGCTGCCGCAGCCGCGCCCCAAGCGCGATGCCGCCCTGCCCACCGCCCACGATGACGCAATAGGGCTGGGTCGCGTAGCCCAGCTCGGCTTCTTCCCTCTGGCGCTCTTCGAGCCAGGTGGTGCGGTTCTTGCCCGCCCCGTGCTTGGCGCCGAGCGGGCGCTGACCGCCTCTTGGTTCCTCATGGCCCTTGAGTTCCACCATCGTGGTCAAGAGCGTCCAGATCTTGCCGTCCTTGAGGCGCACCAACCCGTAGCCGCGCGCGGCCTCGGTTTCGAATTCGATCCAGGCCGTCGTGATGCCACCGTCTTCGGTGGGAATTTCGCCGTCGGCGAGTTTCCAGCCCGTGGGCTTGGTGGTGGCAAGCTGATGCTTCAGCATCTCGGCGATCTGCGCCCTGCCTTCCATCGTCCTGATGTTCCAGGTGAAGGTGACAAGGTCGCGCCAGTAGCAGTCATCAAGGAACATCCCGGTCGCGGCATCGATGTCCTGGGCTTCGAGGGCCGCACCGAAACTGTCCAGAAAGGCCTGCGTCTGGTCGGCTGTACTTGTATCGAGCATGTTTCCTCCCGTCGGATCATTCGTTGGATCACATCGGGAAATCTGGGCGAAGGCGGGGGCCTCGGGCCACCGCAAACCGGCCCATCGGCGGGGCGGAACGGAAAAACCGCCCTGCCCCGTTGCGCGCGCAACACCGCGCAACAGGCCGCTTCGGGCCTAGTGCGGCGGCGACAACCCGGCCTTCCGCACGCGCCGCAGGACCGTTGACCGGTTGACGCCCAGTCGCCGTGCGACCTGCGACATGTTCCAGTGGCAGGCGGCAAGCAGTGCCTCCAGATCTTCCGTGGGCGCGATGTCCAGGTCCGGCGCATCCCGGGCGGTCGGCAGGTCCGGCACATCGATCACCGTCCCATCCGCCATGGCGATGGCCGCGTCGAGCGTATGGGCGAGTTCGCGGATGTTGCCGGGCCAGCTGCGCCCCGCAAGATCGATCCGCGCGGCGGGCGTCAGGCGCATGTCATCGCGCGCGCGCCGGCGAAACAGTCGGTCCAGCAGCCAATCGAAGTCATGGCGCATCCGCAAGGGCGGCAGGGTCAGAGCGGCCCCGGACAGGCGGTAGAACAGATCGCTGCGGATGGCGGTGGTCCCCGCATCGAAAAGCGGGCCGACCGATGAAATCACCCGCAGATCGTCGCGCGCATCGAGCAGGCGCAACAGGGCATTCTGCGCCCCGGGGCTCAGATCTTCGACACCTCGCAGGAAGAGCGTTCCGGCTGCCGCCTCGGACAGGGCGTCGATCGCGCCTGCGTCAAGCCCGGCGCAGCGCACCGCGTGAAAGCTGCGCCCAGCGGGACCCGAAACATGGATGGCCCGGGCGAGATATTCCCGTCCGGACCCGGTTTCCCCCCGCAGCGTCACGGGAACCCGGCTTGCCGCGAGCCGCGCGGCACGCTCCACCAGAGGTTCCATCACGGGGTCCGGCCCGGCGATGCCGGCCAGCGCACCAAGATCGGCGCGGGGCCGGTCGCGCGACCGAACAGGCGCTGCATGCGGCGCGATGGCATGGCCGAACAGCGCGCGACCATCCTTCAGGCGCAGTACGCGGTCTTCGGTGGGCCGCCCCCGCATCAGGTCCGGCAGGTCATCGACCGACACCTCCAGGAGGTCGCCGATGTTGCGCCCGATCAGGGGTTCGGACCGGTCGGGAGCCAACTGCTCGGCCCCTTTCGTCATGCCGATGATCCGGCCCGATCCATCAAGCGCGACCGCCGCTTCGGGGTCGACGTCAAGGAACTCGGGCGAGGTGGAAAAGCGCAGCACCCAATCGCGGCGGCTGCTGGCCATCAGGTTGGCCATCTCGACCCGGCGCGCCGATGCCGTGACCAGCGACAGGGCGAGGTTCTGGCTGGATTTCGG
>CAZNMV010000193.1:0-6465 GCA_964573835.1 uncultured Aestuariivita sp.
GGCCCTGGCCGGGGCCGGTGACGGGGCCAGTCTAGCAGAGCGCAAATACAGAAGGGTCAGGACCCCTTAATCCAGTCCCCGTGCTGAACGCCGTCCCGGTCGCTGCGGCGGAAGCCGTGATGGCCGAAGAAATCGCGCTGCGCCTGGATCAGGTTCGTGGTGCCGCGCGCCTGCGCGAGGCTGTCATGCCATTGCAGCGCCGCCGACAGCGCGGGCACCGGCAGGCCGCCTGTAACCGCCGCCGCCACGGTCGCCCGCAGGGCCGGCACGGTCCGGGCCAGCGCGTCGCGGATCGACGGGGCAAGGACCACCTGGCCCCCCGGCGCCGCGCGCAGCGCCCCCGCCAGATCGTCAAGAAGCGCCGAGCGGATGATGCAGCCCGCGCGCCAGATTTCCGCGATGCGCGGCAGGTCGAGCGACCATGCGAATTCGTCCGACGCCGCCGCCAGAAGGCGGAAGCCCTGCGCATGTGCGATGATGCGCCCTGCCAGCAGCGCGTCATGCAAGCCCTCTGGTGCGAGCGTGACCGCAGGCTCAGGCCGCGCCAGCCCGCCCGAGGCACGCAAGGACCGTTCCGACGACCAGGCGCGCGCGGCGACCGCGGCCTCCATCGTGCTGGCCGACTGGCCAAGGCGCAGCGCCTCGATCACCGACCAGCGGCCGGTGCCCTTCTGCCCGGCCTCGTCGACGATCAGATCGACCAGCGCGCGATCCCCTTCGGTGGCCCGCAGGACGCGTGCCGTGATCTCGGTCAGAAAACCCTGCAGAGGCCCTGCGTTCCACTCGGCAAACAGCGCGCCGATCCGCTCCGCGCCCCAGCCCACGCCGTCGCGCAGAACACCATAGGTTTCGGCGATCATCTGCATGTCGGCATATTCGATGCCGTTGTGGACGGTCTTCACGAAATGCCCCGCCCCGTCCGGGCCCAGATGCGCGACGCACGGGTCGCCCCGGAACCGTGCCGCGATGGCCTCGGCCATGGGGCGCAGGCGCGCCCAGGCTTCGGCGCTGCCGCCCACCATCATCGACGGGCCGTGACGCGCGCCCGCCTCGCCCCCCGACACGCCCATGCCGATGTAATGCAGGCCCGAGCCGGTGAGACCGGCGGCGCGGCGGCGCGTGTCGTGGAAATCGGCATTGCCGCCGTCGATGATCGTGTCGCCCGGGGCCAGATGCGGCCTGAGCCCGGCAATCACCCCGTCCATCGCCGGGCCAGAGGGGATCATGCAGAGGATCAGCCGCGGCGGCGCCAGCGCCGCGACGAAGTCCGCGAGCGTGTCGGCGGCGGCGATGCGGTCGGCAAGCGGCCCCGCCTCGGCCAGAAAGGGCGCGATCCAGTCGGTTTCGCGGTTGGTGACGGCAACGCGGAAGCCCTTGTCGGCGAGGTTCAGCGCCAGTGCGCTGCCCATCGTGCCCAGACCGTATACACCGATATCGGCTGTCGCCATGCGCGCGCCCTTTCCTCTGCCCTCAGACTTACGCCCTTGGCCGCCATGTGCAACCCGGCTCAGCCCGCGCGGATGTCACCCGGCGACAGAGGGAGCGACGCTTCGCCTGCCTCGGCCCGGGCGATGGCCCGGGTGATCGCGGCCATCACGGGCAGGTCGCGCCCCTGCGCGCGGGCCAGCCGCAGCACCTCGCCCTGCAGGTGGTCGATCTCGGTCCTGCGACCCGCGTCGAGGTCATGGGCCATGGACGTGCGCGCGGACGGGTCGATGGTGAGCATCCGAGCTGCCAGGCGGACATAAAGCGGCGTGGGCAGCCGCAGGATCGCGGGCACGACGCGCAACGGCACCGGGGCGGGGCTGTGAAGGCTGAGGCCCGCGGCACGGAAGACCGACAGCGCCTCGGCCATCTGGTCGGCCATCAGGCAGCGCCAGTCGCGGTCCATCAGCATGGCGCGGACGGGCAGGCCCGACAGCGCGTTGACCGCATTGGTGCGGTTCATGAACAGCTTCCCCCACAGCACCGCGTCCATGTCGGCGCGTTCTACCACGGGCAGCGCGGGCACCGACAGGCGCGCGGCCAGCGCCCCGGGGCCTGCCGCGATTGCGATGTCGCCGCTGGTCGCGCGGTGCAGATGCGCGGGCCCGCGGGGCACAACGTTGAAGGGCACCATGCCCGCCCGCACGTCGCGCCCGGGCAGGTAAGCGCGCAGGACATCAGCGTTGCGCACCCCGTTCTGCAGGCTGATGACAACGGCCCTTGCGGGCGCATGCGCGGCGATGGCCTGCGCCATCTCCTCCGTCGCGCCCGACTTCACGCAGACCAGCACAATGTCCGCCCCCGCCAGCAGCGACGGGTCAGACCCCGTCACAAGCGGCGTCACGGTGAGATCGAGCCCCGCGAAATCCGTCAGCCGCAGCCCGCCCTGCAGGGGCCCGAGCACCCGCTCACGCCCCAGAAAGGCGACGTCATGGCCCCCGGCCAGAAGGCAGCCGCCGACGAAGCAGCCGATGCTGCCCGCGCCGGCGACCGCGATGCGTGTCACATCGCTTCCTGCGTGTATTTCTTCAGCTCGGTCCGCGCCACCTGACGGCGGTGCACTGCGTCAGGCCCATCGGCGAAGCGCAGCGCGCGCTGCCATGTCCAGGCCATGGCCAGCGGCGTGTCCTGGCTGATGCCCTGGCCGCCATGCATCTGCATCGCCTCGTCCAGCACCTTGAGTGCCACGCGGGGTGCGATCACCTTGATCTGGCTGATCACGGGGGCCGCGGCGCGCGCATCGCCCTGATCCATCATCCAGGCGGCCTTCAGGCACAGAAGGCGCGCCATCTCGATCTCCATCCGGCATTCCGCGATGATGTCGAAATTGGCGCCCAACTGCGCGAGCGGCTTGCCGAAGGCTTCCTTCTGAAGGCTCCGGCGGCACAGCTTTTCGAGCGCGATCTCGGCCTGCCCGATGGACCGCATGCAGTGATGGATGCGGCCCGGCCCAAGACGGCCCTGCGCGATCTCGAACCCGTGGCCTTCGCCCACGAGCATGTTCTCGGCCGGAACGCGCACATCGGTGAAGCGGATATGCATGTGGCCATGCGGCGCATCGTCATGGCCGAAGACCAGCATGGGGCGCAGGATCTCAATACCCGGCGTGCCCGCGGGCACGACGATCATCGAATGACGGCGGTGCTTGGGCGCATCATCGCCCGCGCTGCGCACCATCACGATATAGACCCGGCAGCGCGGATCGCCTGCGCCGGACGCCCAGTATTTCTCGCCGTTCAGGACATAATGGTCGCCGTCGCGCACGCAGGACATGGAGATGTTGGTCGCGTCGGACGAGGCTACATCGGGTTCGGTCATCAGATAGGCCGAGCGGATCCGCCCTTCGAGCAGCGGCTCGAGCCAGTCGGTCTTCATCCGGTCCGACCCGTATTTGTGGAACACTTCCATGTTCCCTGTATCGGGGGCGGAACAGTTGAACACCTCGGCGGCAAGGGGCGTCTTGCCCATCTCTTCGGCGAAATAGGCGTATTCGACGGTCGTGAGCCCATGGCCGCGATCCCCGTCGGTGAGCCAGAAGTTCCACAGGCCCGCCGCCTTGGCCTTGGCTTTCAGCCCTTCGAGGATCTCGGCCTGGCAGTCGGTATAGGTCCAGCGGTCGTCCTTGCCGACTTCCGCGTGATATTCATCCTCGAGCGGCATGATCTCGTCGCGCACCATGGCCGCGACGCGGCCGAGCAATTCGCGTTTCTCGGCGCGCATGCCAAAGTTCATGTCCATCTTGTCCTCCCTCTCCCAGTGCGCAATGACGGCGCGTCCGGCTTTACCTTTGGGCGGCAGGATTGCTTAGATGCGCCGACATTGTCCACGGGGAGCGACGCAGCGTCATGCACCAATTCGATCATGGTCAGCTCGAGGCCTATCTGCAGGCCCATGTCGAGGGATTCGGAACGCTGGATGCGGTCGAGAAGTTCGGAGACGGACAGTCGAATCCGACCTACAAGGTAACCAGCGGAGGTCAAGCTTACGTGCTGCGCGCGAAGCCCCCCGGAAAGCTGCTGAAATCGGCCCATGCGGTGGACCGCGAATACCGCGTGATGAAGGCGCTGGGGCAGACCGACGTGCCGGTGCCGCGGATGTATCACCTCTCGGGCGAAGAGACGCCGCTCGGCACCCAGCTCCTGGTCATGGAATTCAAGACCGGCGTCATCTTCTGGGACCCCGCGCTGCCCGGTCTGACCCGCGACCAGCGCGTGCAGGTCTATGACCAGATGAACCTGACGCTCGCGCGGCTGCATTCGGTCGATCCGCAGGCGGTGGGACTGGGCGATTACGGGCGGCCCGGGAATTACTTCGAACGCCAGGTGGGGCGCTGGTCGGGCCAGTATCAGGCCTCGGAAACCGACCCCCTTCCCGACGCCGACTGGCTGATCGGGTGGCTGTCGGACAACATGGCGGCCGATGACGGGGCGTCCTCCATCGTGCATGGCGACTACCGCATAGACAACATGATGTTCGATCCGGACCGGCTCGAGATCATTGCATTGCTGGACTGGGAATTGTCGACGCTGGGCCACCCGCTGGCCGATCTGGCCTATCAATGCATGCATTGGCGGCTGCCGCATGAAGGCCATTTCCGGGGTCTTGGCGGGCTTGACCGCGCCGCGCTGGGCCTGCCTTCGGAAGAGGATTACATCGCCCGCTACTGCGCACGCCGCGGGATCGTGCGGCCCGCGAACTGGACCTTCTACCTCGCGTTTTCCTATTTCCGGCTGCTGGCGATCCTGCAGGGCGTGCTGAAACGCGCGCTTGACGGCAATGCGTCGAACCCGCGCGATCTGGGCCAGATGCGGCATGTGATCGAGGTCATGGCGAGCGAGGCCCGGGCACTGGCGACAGCGTGACGGCCGGGCCGAGGGGGCCAGCCCCCTCGGGCTCCCCCGGGATATTTGTGACCCGAAGAAGGGAGGGGCCTCTTCCCTGCTTCTTCGGGTTCACAAATATCCCGGGGAGTGTGAGGGGCAGAGCCCCTCACCTGACAGGAAAGGAAATGCGCGCGCCAGCGCGCGCCGCTTCATTCGGCCGCGTCGGCGTAGGCTTCCATAGGCGGGCAGGTGCAAACCAGATGCCGGTCGCCATAGACATTGTCCACGCGGTTCACCGGCGGCCAGTACTTGTCCACCCGGAAAGCGCCCGGCGGGAAGCAGCCCTGTTCGCGGGTATAGGGGCGGTCCCAGTCGCGCACGAGGTCTTCCATCGTGTGGGGCGCGAGTTTCAGGGGATTGTTGTCGCGGTCGATGCGGCCTTCATCGATGTCGCGTATCTCCTGACGGATCGCCAGCATCGCGTCGCAGAAGCGGTCGAGCTCGGCCTTCGTCTCGCTCTCGGTCGGCTCGATCATCAGGGTGCCCGCCACGGGCCAGCTCATCGTCGGCGCGTGGAAGCCGTTGTCGATGAGCCGCTTGGCGATGTCGTCCACCGTCACGCCCGCGGTTTCCGCGAAGGGGCGCGTGTCGATGATGCATTCATGCGCGACCCTGCCCTGTCGCCCGCGGTAGAGCACCTCGAACGCGCCTTCGAGGCGTTTTGCGATGTAGTTGGCGTTCAGGATGGCGACGCGCGTCGCCTGCGTCAGCCCTTCGCCGCCCATCAGCAGGCAATAGGCCCAGGATATCGGCAGGAGCGAGGGCGATCCATAGGGCGCGGCCGATACCGGCCCTTCGGCGCCACCCGTCACGGGGTGACCCGGCAGGAAGGGCACGAGATGGTCCTTGACCCCGATCGGGCCCATGCCGGGACCGCCGCCGCCATGGGGGATGCAGAAGGTCTTGTGCAGGTTCAGGTGGCTCACATCGCCGCCCAGATCGCCGGGGCGGCTCAGCCCCACCATGGCGTTCATGTTGGCCCCGTCGATATAGACCTCGCCGCCATGCTCATGGGTGATCGCGCAGACCTCCTTCACCGTTTCCTCGAACACGCCATGGGTCGACGGATAGGTGATCATGCAGCCGGCGAGATTTTCCGAATACTGCACGGCCTTGGCGCGGAAGTCCTCGACGTCGATGTCGCCGTTTTCCGCCGATTTCACCGGCACGACCTTCCAGCCCACCATCTGGGCGGAGGCCGGGTTCGTGCCATGGGCGCTGACCGGGATCAGGCAGACATTGCGATGCGCCTCTCCCCGTGCCCGGTGATACGCGGCGATGGTCAGAAGCCCCGCATATTCCCCCTGCGCCCCGGAATTGGGCTGCATCGAGATGGCGGCATAGCCCGTGATCTCGCACAGCTTGGCCGAAAGATCGCCGATCAGGTCATGATAGCCCTGCGCCTGATCGACGGGGCAGAACGGGTGCATGAGCGAAAACTCGCGCCAGCTGACCGGCATCATCTCGACCGCCGCGTTCAGCTTCATGGTGCACGATCCCAGCGGGATCATCGCCCGGTCCAGCGCGAGGTCGCGGTCGGCGAGGCGGCGCATGTAGCGCATCATCTCGGTCTCGGCCCGGTTCATGTGGAAGATCG
>CAZNMV010000194.1:0-6440 GCA_964573835.1 uncultured Aestuariivita sp.
ACCACCGCAACGCGGGCCAGCCCATGCACGGCCAGCGCATGCTTCGCCGCCAGCGCCGCATTGCCGAAAAGGCAGAAGCCCATCGCGGTCGCGGTCTCGGCATGGTGGCCGGGCGGGCGGGTGGCGCAGAAGGCATTGCGGACCTCGCCATCCAGCACCATGTCGACCGCCCTGATCACCGCGCCCGCCGCCCGCAGGGCCGCGGCGACCGATCCCGGCGACATCCAGGTATCGGCATCGATCTGGGCAAAGCCCGCCTCGGGCGCGGTGGCGCGGATGCGGGCGATGTAGTCGGCGGGATGGATGCGGCGCAGATCGTCATTGGTGGCAAGCGGCGCCTCGACCCTCACGAGGTCAAGCCCTTCGAGCGCGTGCATCACATGTTCCAGCCGCGCGACGCGTTCGGGGTGGCCTTCCGGCGTCACGTGGCCCAGGCAATCGGGATGGGTGACAAGGGCTGTCGCCATGACGGAACCTTCCTGCTTCTTCTCGTTCCAAATACGCACATCCCGCCCCTGCCGCCAGCGCGCCGCCGGTCAGTCGGGTGCCAGCATGTAACCCGCCCCGCGCACGGTCTGCAAATAGCGGGGCTGCTTGGGGTTATCCTCGATCTTGCGGCGCAGGCGGGTGATTTGCACGTCCACCGCGCGCTCCTGCGCCTGACCGCGGTCGCGGCCCAGATCCTCGACCAGTTTGGTGCGGCTGACCGCCTCGCCGGGGCAGGCCGAGAAGATGCGCATCAGCTGCGCCTCGGTCGCGGTCAGGCGGATCGGCTGGTCGCCGCGCCACAATTCGCCCCGGTCGATGTCATAACGGATCGGACCCAGATGCAGGATCTTCGGCGCCGTGTCGCGGGCCGAGGGTTCGGGCATGCGCCGCAGGATCGCGTTGATGCGCAGCAGCAGTTCCTTGGGTTCGAACGGCTTGGCGAGGTAATCATCCGCCCCGGCCTCGAGCCCCGCGATGCGGTGTTCGGTCTCGCCCCGCGCAGTCAGGAGCAGGATCGGGGTCTGGGACGTCTCGCGCAGGGCGCGCGTCAGGGTCACGCCGTCTTCGCCCGGCATCATCACGTCCATCACGATAAGGTCGAAGTCGAGCCCCGAGAGGATGCGCCGCGCGTGGCCCGCATCGCGCGCGGCGGTGACCAGAAAGCCGTTGCGCATCAGGAATTTTTTCAGCAGGTCGCGGATGCGTTCATCGTCATCCACGATGAGCAGATGGGCGACGTGATCGGGTGTCATTGGCCGCCATCCCTCAGCCGGACATAGGTGCGGCGCAGGTCGGCCTCCATCATCGCCTCGAGCACCTGGCGGAAGCCCGCGACCGCCTCGGGGCCGGCCGCGCGGTAGGCGGCGCGCATGCGCGCACGCTGCGCATCCGACAGCCGCCCTTCCAGCGCCGCGCCCTTGTCGGTCAGGAAGAGGTGGCGTTCGCGCTTGTCCGACTGGCCCACCCGGCTTTCCACTAGGCCATCCTCGATCAGGGTGCGCAGCACGCGGTTCAGCGACTGTTTGGTCACGCCGAGGATGGCGAGCAGGTTGTTTACCGTCGTGCCCGGGGCGCGGTTGATGAAATGGATCGCGCGGTGATGCGCGCGGCCATAGCTGAGATCGGACAGGATGCGGTCGGGATCGGCGGTAAAGCCGCGATAGGCGAAGAACATCGCCTCGATCCCCTGACGAAGCTGTTCGTCGGTCAGGTAGAGCAGGCTTTCGCCGGAATACGAGACTGCGCTGCGCGGTTCGGCCATGGTTTCGTCTTTCTGCGTCCGGTTGCAGCTTATGTCAGCCTTGTTGACATTCCAACACCGAAAAGGTATCGAATCGCAGTTTTGGCGCAAGATCGTGTCCGTTCCGGACCCATTTGCGCAACAAATGAAAAGCGCATTTGCGGCTGGAGGAGTGAATATGGCTGGGTACGACAACCGCGACGGGAAGATTTGGCTGGATGGCCAGTTGGTGGACTGGCGTGGGGCGAAGGTGCATGTGCTCAGCCATGCGCTGCATTATGCGTCCTCGGTATTCGAGGGCGAGCGCTGCTATGACGGCAAGATCTTCCTCGGCCACGAACATTCCAAGCGCCTGCTCAAATCGGGCGAGCTGATCGATATGCCGATCCCCTACACACCGGAAGAGATCGATGCCGCCAAGGAAGCGGTCCTGCAGGCCAATGGCCTGACCAACGCCTATGTCCGCGCCTTCGCCTGGCGCGGCGCGGGCGAGGACATGGGTGTCGCCAGCCGCCGCAACCCCGTGCAGATGGCGGTCGCGGCCTGGGAATGGGGCAGCTATTACGGCGATGCCAAGATGAAGGGCGCGAAGCTCGACATCGCGAAGTGGCGCCGCCCCGATCCGGCCACCGCGCCCAGCCAGGCCAAGGCGGCGGGTCTCTACATGATTGCCACGATGTCGAAGCACGCGGCCGAGGCCAAGGGATGTTCGGACGCGATGATGTTCGACTATCGCGGCTATGTCGCCGAGGCGACGGGTGCCAACATCTTCTTCGTCAAGGACGGCGAGGTGCATACGCCCAAGGCCGACGCCTTCCTCAACGGCCTCACCCGGCAGGCGGTGATCCGGATGCTGGAAGACCGTCAGATCAAGGTGCATGAGCGGCACATCATGCCCGAGGAACTGGAAGGCTTCGAGCAGTGCTGGCTGACCGGCACGGCAGCCGAGGTCACGCCCGTGGGCCAGATCGGCGACTACAGCTTCGAGGTCGGCGCGCTGACCCGCGAGGTGGCTGCAGCCTATGAGAAGCTGGTGCGCAGCTGAGGCGGGCCCGGGCAAGGGGGCTCTGCCCCCTCGCCCCTTGCGGGGCTCTCCCCCGGGATATTTGTGAACCCGAAGAAGCAGGGGGCGTCAGAAATCGACGCCCCTTTGCGCCTTGATGCCGGCGGCATAGGGGTGCTTGATCTCGGTCATCTCGGTGACGAGGTCGGCGTAGTCCATCAGGTCGGGTTTGGCATCGCGGCCTGTGAGGATGACGCCGGTGCGATCATGCCGCGCCTTCAGCCCGTCGAGGACTGTTGCGACATCGAGATAATCGTAGCGCAACGCGATGTTGATCTCGTCCAGCACAACGAGGTCGTAATCGCCGCTTTCCATGAAGGCGCGGGCACGGGCGAAGGCGGCTTCGGCGGCGGCGATGTCGCGGTCGCGGTCCTGGGTGTCCCAGGTGAAGCCTTCGCCCATGGTGGCCCAGGTCACGCCGCCGAGCCGGTCGAAGAACTGCTTTTCGCCGGTGATCCAGGTGCCCTTGATGAACTGCACCACGGCGACGGAATGGCCCCAGCCCAGCGCCCGCACGATCACGCCGAAGGCCGAGGAAGACTTGCCCTTGCCGTTGCCGGTATGCACCAGCACGAGGCCGCGGCCGGGATCGCCGGCTTCGGCCACGCGGGCGCGGTGATCGGCCTGGATCTTCTGCATCTTCGCCTTGTGGTCGGCGGCGTCGGTCATGGGGCGTCTCCGTGTTGTGGGGGCGATGATAGGCGCGGGGCGTGGCGCGTCAAAGTCTAACCCGCCTTGGGGTCGGTCACGGCGCGGGTCTTGGGCCGTTCCACGCCCAGTTGACGTTCGCGCCAGATGACGAGCGCGCCGCCGCCGATCACCAGCGCCGCGCCACCCAGCATGACCAGCGTCGGCGTCTCTCCGAACCAGACATAGCCGATGACGACCGCGAAGATCATCGAGGCGTATTCATAGGGCGCCAGCAACGAGGCGCCACCGAAGCGGTAGGCCGAGGTGATGAGGATCTGCGCCACCCCGCCGATCAGGCCGGCCATGATCAGGAACCCCGCCGCACGGGGCGAGGGCAGGACCCAGCCGAAGGGTGCCGTCAGCAGGGCGAGAAAGGTCGCCGTCAGCGAGAAGTAGAAGACGATCGCCGCGGTGTGTTCGGTTTCGACCATGCGGCGGACATGGATCTGCACGACCGAGCGCAGCATCGTCGCGGCCAGGATCAGGAGCGCGCCGAGCGTCGCGCCCTCTTGCAGACTGGCGCTGCCGGACAGGCGCGGCCAGAGCATGATCACCACGCCCACCAGTCCGATCAGAACGGCGGTCACCCGGATCAGCCGGATGCGTTCGCCCAGCAGGATCGCGGCGAGGATCACGGTGAAGATCGGCGTGGCAAAGCCGATGGCCGTCACCTCGGGCAGGGGCAGGAGGCCGAGGCCTGTGAAGGTCAGCCCCATCGCCGTCGTGCCCATGATCCCGCGCCAGAAGTGGAAGCCGGGCCGCTGCGTGATCAGCCCTTGCCGCAACTGCCTGCGCAGGACCAGCCAGACGAGGATCACCGGGATGGCGAAGGCCGACCGGAAGAAGACCGCCTGCCCCGGGGGCACTTCGTCGGCGGTGGCCTTGACCAGCGCGCCAAGCAGGACGAACAGAAAGATGGCCGCCAGTTTGAGCGTGACGGCCAGACCGGGTCGATGCGATGTTAAGTTTTCGGCCACGCGCCAGCCTTGCTCCTTTCCGGTGCGGAAGGCAAGCGCGTGCGCTCAGCGGCAGGCGGCCAGCGTATCGGCCATCGCAGTCAGGAGCGCCGGGTAGAGCCCGGGACCGGGTGTCAGGTCGGCACCGAGCGGGTCGATCACGCCTGTCTTCACCTCGGTCCCGTCGAAGAGCGCGGCGATCAGGCCCGGGTTGAACTGCGGTTCGGCGAGCGCGCAGGTGACGCCCCGTTCAGCCGCGGCCTCCTGCAGTTCGGCGATCCGGGCGGCACCCGGTTCGGTCGCGTCGGAGAGCGTGATGGCGCCCAGCGTCTCGACCCCGAAGCGTCGTTCGAAATACTGGTAGGCGTCGTGGAAGACGACGAAGCCCTGCGGCGGCGTTTCGGCGAAGCGGGCCGAGATGGCGGCCTGCAGAGTGTCGATTTCGGCGATGCCGGCGGCGGCATTGGCCCGATACTCGGTGGCATGGTCGGGGTCGAGCGTGGCGAGCCTGTCGGCGATCGCATTCATCCAGAGCTTGGCGTTTTCAGGGTCGAGCCAGGCATGGGGATCGGTGCCTTCATGCGCATGATCATGCCCGTGGTCATGCGCATGGTCATCGGCCTTGGCGTGGCTATGGCCGTGATCGTGCGCATGCTCTTCCTTCTTCGCGTGGTCATGGTCATGGTCATGGCTGTGGCCATGACCATGCGCGTGATCATCCTTTTTCGCCTGGTCATGGTCGTGCGAATGATCGTCCTTTTTCGCATGCCCGTGATCATGGCCGTGATCATCATCATCATGGCCGCCGAAGACCGCGTCTTCGCGGAAGTCATGGGTCACCACGCCGTCAAGCGCGATGAGTTCGAGGACCTGCGCGTCGCCCGCCAGCGTTTCGATCGGTTTTTCCAGCCAGGGTGTCAGGTCATGGCCGACCCAGATCACGAGATCGGCCTGTTCCAGCGCGGCCGCCTCGGACGGGCGCATGGAATGACCATGGGGCGATGCGCCCGGCGGCAGGATCAGGGCGGGTTCGCCGACGCCCGCCATGACGCGCGCCACCAGCGAATGGACGGGCGCGATGTCGACGGCGACGCGGGCGCTGTCATGGGCCATGGCGGGGGTCGACAGCGCCAGAGAGGCGACAAGACACAGGGAAAACCGGGGATGCATGAGAACCTCGCGTTATGGTATAACGTGCCCGGCTTGATATGTGATAGCGTTGGTTCTATCAAGACCGAAATCCGGGAAAGGGCGAAGGATGGCTTCCGTCGGGTTCTCTCACCATGACCACCACAGCTGCATCAGCGAGGCCGTCGCCGCCGCCGAGGATCACTGCACGCGCAACGGGCTGCAGCTGACCCCGGTGCGGCGCCGCGTGCTCGAAATCCTGCTGCAGAAGCATCGCGGCATGGGGGCCTATGAGATCCTCGACATCCTGCGCGCCGAAGGCTTCGGGTCGCAGCCGCCGGTCGTCTATCGGGCGCTGTCCTTCCTGACCGAACATGGCTTCGTGCACCGAGTGGAGAAGCTCAATGCCTTCATCGCCTGCAGCCATCCCGGCGACACCCATGACCCGGCCTTCCTGATCTGTCGGGTCTGTTCGTCGGTGGCCGAGGCGCAGGCCGAACCGCGCGGCGGCGCGCTGGGGCGCAGCGCGCGCGATGCGGGCTTCCGGATCGAGACCGCCGTGGTCGAGGCCGAAGGGATCTGCCCGAATTGTCAGGCCCGCGCATGAGCCTTGTGGAAACCCGCGCCCTCGGCGTCGATCTCGGGGGCAAGACCGTGTTGCAGGGCGTCGATTTCCAAATCGATGCGGGCGAGATCGTGACCGTCGTGGGCCCGAACGGATCGGGCAAGTCGACGCTGCTGCGGCTGATCGTGGGGGCGGTGGAGCCGACGCGGGGCAAGGTCACGCGCAAGCCCGGGCTGAAGATCGGCTATGTGCCGCAGAAGCTCCACATCGACCCGACGCTGCCGATCACGGTGATGCGGTTTCTCAGCC
>CAZNMV010000195.1:0-989 GCA_964573835.1 uncultured Aestuariivita sp.
GGTCGGGCACCAAGTCGGCCCGCGAAGCGAGGGACGAAGCCGTGCGCCGCGGCAATGAACTGCTGCGCCGGTTCGAGCGCACTTCGGGCTGATCCAGTCCTTTCTCACCACTCTGGCCGGCCGGTTCGCGCAACCGGCCGGTCAACCCTGTTTTGCGGACTTGATTCATGCAAAAACGCGTCGTCTTCCATAATCGCTGGCTGCCCTTCCTGCTGGTGGCGCCGCAGATCGCAGTGACGCTGATCTTCTTCATCTGGCCCGCCTGGCAGGCGCTCGAGACCTCGTTCTATCTGGAAGACGCCTTCGGTTTCTCGCGCCGCTTCGTGTGGTTCGACAACTTCACCCGGCTGTTCGCCGATCCGGGCTATCTGCGCAGCTTCTGGACGACACTGGTCTTCGGCGTGTCGGTGACCGCTCTGTCCATGGGCATGGCGCTGGCCCTTGCCGTGGCAGCGAACCGGGTGATCCGCAGCGCGACCGCCTACCGCACCTTTCTGATCTGGCCCTACGCCGTCGCGCCGGCTCTGGCGGGGGTGCTGTGGTATTTCATGATGAACCCCAGCCTCGGGATCATCGCCTACATGCTGGAAGGCACCTTCGGCGTGGACTGGAACCATTACATCAATGGCAATCAGGCGCTGATGCTCGTCATCATCGCGGCGGCCTGGAAACAGATCAGCTACAACTTCCTGTTCTTCCTCGCCGGTCTGCAGTCGATCCCGAAATCGCTGATCGAAGCCGCGGCCATCGACGGGGCGGGGCCCGCGCGCCGGTTCTGGACCATCGTCTTTCCGCTGCTCAGCCCCACGACATTCTTCCTGCTCGTCGTCAATCTGGTCTACGCCTTCTTCGACACCTTCGCGATCATCCACGCGACGACCAGTGGCGGGCCTGCCGATGCGACCTCGATCCTTGTCTACAAGGTCTATGCAACGGGCTTCGTGGGGCAGGATTACGGATCGTCCGCCGCGCAGTCGGTGATCCTCATG
>CAZNMV010000195.1:999-2772 GCA_964573835.1 uncultured Aestuariivita sp.
CTCATGGCGCTCGTCGTCGCGATGACGGTGGTGCAGTTCCGCTTCATCGAACGGAAGGTGCAATACTGATGGTCGAGAACCGCCCCCTTGCCGCGATCCTGACCCATGTGGTGCTTATCCTCGGCATCGTCTTTCTGTGCTTCCCGGTCTGGGTCGCGCTGGTGGCGTCCACCCACCCGGGCGAGGCGCTGGTGCGATCGCCCATCCCGCTGTGGTTCGGCGACCAGGGGTGGGAGAATTACTCCCAGCTTCTGGGAGGCGGCATTCCCTCGACAGGCGGTGTGCCGCTGTCGACCATGCTGTTCAATTCCTTGATCATGGCCATCGGCATCACCGTGGGCAAGATCGCGATCTCGCTCGCCTCGGCCTTCGCCATCGTCTATTTCCGCTTTCCGTTCCGGATGGTGTTCTTCTGGCTGATCTTCATCACGCTCATGCTGCCGGTCGAGGTGCGCATCCTGCCCACCTACGAAGTTGTCGCGCAACTGGGCATGCTCAACAGCTATTCGGGCCTGATCATCCCGCTGATCGCCTCTGCGACGGCAACCTTTCTTTTCCGGCAGTTCTTCCTGACCATCCCCGATGAACTGGTCGAGGCCGCGCGCATCGACGGGGCAGGGCCGGTTCGGTTCTTCTTCGACATCCTGCTGCCGCTCAGCCGCACGAACATCGCCGCGCTCTTCATCATCCTCTTCATCTTTGGATGGAACCAGTATCTCTGGCCCTTCCTGATCACGACCGATCCCGATCTCTACACCATCGTCATGGGCATCCAGCGCATGGTGAACGTGGGCGAGTCGATCCCGATCTGGCACTACACGATGGGCACCGCGGTCCTTGCGATGCTGCCGCCGGTGCTGGTGGTGCTGGCGATGCAGCGGCTGTTCGTCAAAGGCCTTGTGGAAAGCGAGAAGTGACATGGCAACCCTGACCCTGACTAATGTGGGCAAGATCTATCCCGGCGGCGTCAGTGCCGTGACCGGTGCGAGCATCGACATCGCCGACGGCGAATTCATCGTGCTGGTGGGCCCGTCGGGCTGTGGCAAGTCGACAATCCTGCGGATGATCGCGGGGCTCGAGGCGATCACCGAGGGCGAGGTGAACATCGGCGACCGCATGGTGAACGATCTCGAACCTGCAGACCGCGACATCGCCATGGTGTTCCAGAACTACGCGCTTTACCCGCATATGACCGTGCGGCGGAACATGGAATACGGGCTGAAGAACCGCCGCATGGCGCGGGACGAGATCGACCGCCGCATCGCCGCTGCCGCCGCGACGCTGCAGATCGACAAGTTCCTCGACCGCAAGCCGCGGCAATTGTCGGGTGGCCAGCGCCAGCGTGTCGCCATGGGCCGCGCCATCGTGCGCGAACCGGCGGTGTTCCTGTTCGACGAACCGCTGTCGAACCTCGACGCCAAGCTGCGCACGCAGCTCCGCGCCGAACTGAAGGACCTGCACCAGCGCCTTGGCGCCACCTTCGTCTTCGTCACCCACGATCAGGTCGAAGCGATGAGCCTGGCCGACCGCATCGTCATCATGTCGGAAGGAAGGATCGAACAGATCGGCACGCCGATGGAGCTGTACCTCCATCCCGCCAGCACCTTCGTCGCCGAATTCATCGGCGCGCCCCCGATGAACGTGGCGGCGCTGTCGTCGGTGGCGGGCCGGGCCTTTGCCGGGCTGGCGGGGCAGGTGCCCGGGGGCGCAGCCTCGATCGGGATCCGCCCCGAGGCGCTGCGCACCGCCGCGACAGGGGCAGAGGCCCGCGTC
>CAZNMV010000195.1:2782-6433 GCA_964573835.1 uncultured Aestuariivita sp.
GCCCGCGTCGCTCTGGTCGAGTCGCTGGGCGCCGAAACGCTGGTGCACCTGCGGCTGGGCGAGGATCGGGTGATCCTGCGCGCGGGCGCAGGCCACGGGCTGAGCGAGGGTCAGGAGATCGCGGTGACCGCCGACCCGGCTGCCTTTGTCCTCTTCGATGCGCAGGGCTGCGCCATGCCTGCCCCCTCTGTGCCGGGGACCGCGCTGTGGGCTTGAGCCGGCGGGAATTTCCGGGTTCACTCGACCGCAGGCATCTGCGCGCGAGGGGGCGAACATGCACGACGACGGAATTCTCTACGACAAGGCGGCGATCGACTTTCTCGAGGAACTCTGGGGCGACGGGTTCCTGTCGCCCGGCGGCAAGGACGAGGTGAACCGCGTTCTCGAAGGGATCGATCTGACGGGTCTGCGCGTGCTCGATATCGGGTCGGGGTCGGGGGCCTGCGCGATCCTGTTCGTCTCCGAACATGGTGCGGCGCATGTCGTGGGCATCGACGTGGAGGACCCGGTCTGCGATGCGGCGCGTGCCCGCGTGGCCGAAGCCGGAGTGTCCGACCGCGTGACGATCGAAAAGGTCGATCCTGGCCCGCTGCCCTTTCCCGATGCCAGCTTCGATCTGGTCTTTTCCAAGGATTCCATCATCCACATCCCCGACAAGGCCGCCCTTGCCGCCGATGCCTTCCGGGTTCTGAAACCCGGCGGGCGCTTTGCGGCGTCGGACTGGCTCATCTCGCATGACGGGGACCCGTCGCCCGAGATGGCCGCCTATATCGAGGCCGAGGCGCTGAACTTCGCCATGTCATCGCCCGCGACCTACGCGCGCGCAATGAAGGCGGCGGGGTTCGAGGATGTGGACCTGGTCAACCGCAATCCCTGGTATGCCGGTGTGGCGGCAGGGGAACTTGCCTGGCTGACGGGCGACAAACGCGCCGATCTCGAAGCGCGCTATGGCGCCGACTTCATCGCCGGCCAGATCAATACCTGGACCCGATTGGTCGGCGTGCTGCGGTCGGGAGAACACTGCCCGCACCACATCAAGGGGCGCAAACCCGCGTGATCGCGCCGCTGCCGCCCGAGGCGCTGGTGCTTGAGACACCGCGCCTCGTGTTGAGGCCCTTCACGAACGAGGATCTGGACATCGCGCAGGCGCTTCTGTGCGATGCCCGCGTCATGCACTACGTCAGCGGAAAGCCGATGACGCCCGAGGCTGTGGCCAATCGTATGCCCGACGCCGTGAAACGCGGGGCAGGGGGGCGCATCGGCATCTGGGTCGCGTTCCGCAAGGATACGGGCCGGAAGATCGGGGACGTCGTCCTGACGCCAATTCCGATCGATGACGACGATGTCGACTGGTCGGATGTCGTCCCCGACAGATACCCGCAGGCCGAGATCGAGGTGGGCTACCTGCTCACCCCCGAAGCCTGGGGGCAGGGCCTTGCCACCGAGGCCTGCGCGCGGATGCTGCGCTTTGCCTTCGAGCAGACCGACCGCCCCCGCATCGTCGCCGTCACCGACCCGGACAACCGCGCCTCGCAGAAGGTGCTGGACAAGTGCGGGCTCAGCCCGCTTGGCCGCGCCCGCGCCTATGGCGATGACGATGTCGCGTGGTTCGCGATCACGCGCGAGGACTGGCTGGCGCGCGCCTGAGCGGTCAGGCGTTCCACCAGTTCCCGTCGGGGTCGCCCGGCCAGACGCCCAGCATGCTGCCGTGGCTCTGGTAGCCCATCAGGCGGCGCACAGGGTCGGGATAGCTGTCTGCCACCTCGCGCGGGACGCTCAGGTAATGGTTCTCTTCCTGCCGCAGCCAGCCCAGCGAATAGGTGGTGATGAGCCCGGTGCGTGGCACATCGGTGGTGTTGAGGCCCCCGCCATGCACGGCGGCCCCGAGGTAGAAAAGCACCGATCCCTTCGGCATCGCGGCCTGCACCACGTCGTCTTCGGGGATGTCCCCGATGGGGCGCAGATCCTGGCTCCCGGGCACCACGCGGGTGGCACCGTTGGCCTGCGTGAAGTCGGTCATCGCCACCATTGCCGAGATCTGGAACTCCACCCCCGGAATGCGGATCGGGTAGAAGTCGTCGTCGCGGTGCAGCACCTGATTGCCTTCGCCCGGCATGATCTCGATCGCGGTGGACGATCCGATGCGATAGCTCGCGCAATGCCGCTTGAGCACGTGATCGGCGACGTCAAGGATCATCGGCGCGGCCAGGATGTCGGCCGCATTGCGCGACAGCGCGAGGATCGCGCCCAGGCGCCGCGTCTTGTAGCCGTTGAAATCGTTCGTGAATTTCATGCCCTGTTCATCGAACGGCCCGCGCAGATCGGCCAGAACGCGGTCCACCGTCTCGGGCGGGAAGACCCGCTCGACGATGACTGCGCCATCGGCCAGAAGCGTCGCGCCGATGGTGGCGGCCTGGGTGTCGGGGGTAAGGGTCTTGAGGTCAGGCATTGTACTCTCCACTGATCTTTAAAAGTCCCGCCTCCATGATGTCGAACATCTCGTCGATCTGGTCTTCGGTGATGATGAGAGGCGGTGAGAAGACCGCCATGTTTCCGAAGGGGCGCAGGAGCAGCCCCATCTCTTCGCAGGCATCGTCCAGTTTCTGGCCGAAACCCGCGTAGGCGGCATAGGTCTTCTGTTCCAGTTCGGGCCGGCATTCGAGGCATCCCAGAAGGCCCATCCCGCGCGCATCGCCGACGATGTCGAAGCGGTCGGCGATCTGGCGCAGGCGGGCCTGGAAATGCGGCGTCACGCGGCGGACATGGCCCAGGATGTCCTCGCGTTCCATGATCTCGATGTTCTTGATCGCGGCGGCGCAGCTGACCGGGTGCCCGGAATAGGTATAGCCATTGTAGAACACGTCATCGCCCGGCGCACCGGCCATGCGGGCGACCAGTTCGTCCGACAGGATGCAGGCCCCCAGCGGCTGGTAGCCCGAGGTCAGGCCCTTGGCGCAGGTGATCATGTCGGGTTCGATCCCGAAGACGTCCTTCGAGGCGAACCAGTGCCCCAGCCGCCCGAAGCCGGTGACGACCTCGTCCGAGATGTAGAGGATGTCATGCTTGCGGCAGAGTTCGGCGGTGCGCTGGTGATAGCCCTCGGGCGGGACGATCACGCCGCCCGAACACAGGATCGGCTCGGCGATGAAGGCGGCGATGCGGTCGGCACCGATTTCTGAAATGGCGTTCGCAAGATCGGCGACCTTGCCGTCGCACCAGGCCTCGATGCTCATGCCCTTGGGTCGGTGGAAGGGGTTCACGTCGGGCAGGAAATGGACAAGGTCGTCTGCCTTGTCGAAGCGCGTCTTGAAGCGTTCCTTGCCGGTGACGGTGGCCGCCAGATAGGTCGATCCGTGATAGCCGCGCTCGCGCCCGATCACGATCTTCTTCTCGGGCCGGCCAAGGCGGTTGTTGAGAAACATCGCCGTGCGCAGCGCGGTGTCCACCGCCGTCGACCCGCCGGTGGTGAAATGCACCGTGTTGAGATCGCCCGGTGCGCGTTCGGCGATCATGCGCGCCAGAATGGCGGCGGGTTCCGAGGTGAAGGACCAGGGCGAGGCATAGGGCATGTCCATGGCCTGACGCCCGATCGCATCCGCCATTTCCTGCCGGCCATAGCCGATCTGCACGCACCACATCCCGCCCGGGCCG
>CAZNMV010000196.1:0-6422 GCA_964573835.1 uncultured Aestuariivita sp.
ACCCGTTCCACGGTGCAACGGCCCACATCCGACAGCGCCACGATATCGGCGCGGCGGCCCGGTGCAATCTGGCCGCGGTCCTTCAGTCCGAAGGCTTCGGCCCCCGACAGCGAGGCCGCGCGATAGGCGGCGAGGGGCGGCGTGCCCAACCGGATCAACTCGGCGATCATGAAGTTAAGGTGCCCCTCTTCGCCAATATCGAGCGGGTTCCGGTCGTCGGTGCATAGGCACATGTAGGGGGCGGTGACGTTGGTCAGCAGCGGTTGCAGCGCGTGCAGATCCTTGGACACCGACCCTTCGCGGATAAGGACGCGCAGACCCTTCTGAAGCTTTTCGAGCGCCTCGATGGCTGTGGTCGCCTCGTGCTCGGTGCGGATTCCGGCTGCCACATAGGCGTTCAGGTCACAGCCCGACAGTTGCGGACAATGGCCATCGATGTGGCGCCCTTCGAACAGGCGCAGCTTGTCCATGGCGGCTGGGTCGCGGTGGATCACGCCGGGGTAATTCATAAATTCCGCCAACCCGATGGCGGAGGGATGGTTCATCAGCGCGACAAGATCCCCGGCCTCGATCCGGGCGCCGGCGGTTTCCATCTCGGTCGAGGGAACGCAGGACGACAGCTGCACGCGAATGTCCATCAGGGTATGGCGGCTGGCCTCCTGAAAATAGCGGATGCCATCGGGGCCGATCACGTTGGCGATTTCATGTGGATCGCAGATTGCGGTCGTCACCCCCAGCGGCGTCACGCAGCGGTCGAATTCGAACGGTGTGACGAGCGAGCTTTCGATATGCAGATGCGTGTCGATGAAGCCTGGCACCAGTGTCAGGTCCGTGACATCGACGGTCCGCTTGCCCTCATAGGCGGCGCCGATCCCCACGATCGTGTCACCACAGATCGCCACGTCGCCCGGGATCATCGTGTCGGTCACAAGGTCCCAGACCACGCCGCCGCGTAGAACGGTGTCGGCGGTTTCATCCCCGCGCCCCTGCGCGATACGGGTCTCCAGGTTGCTCATCGGTTCCCTCATTCCGCCGTTGCCATGCCGAGCCGTCGCAAGACCCGCCGTTCGACGATGACGACGGCCTGATAGAAAAGGACCGACAGCAACACCGAGACGGCGGCGACGGTCCAGATCATCCCGTAATCGAGAAAGCCGCGCGACTGGTTGAGCAGGTTGCCAAGGCCTTTTCCCGTCGCAAGCCATTCCGCGATCATCACCCCCAGAAGCGCGCGGGGCACCGTCAGGCGGGTTGCAGCGAAGAGATAGGGCAGCGAGGCCGGGATCGTGACCATGCGCATTTCGGTCCAGCGACTGGCGCCATAGGCGCGCGGCAGATCCTCGGCGCTGCGGGGCACGAGGGCGAGGCCTTGGGCCAGAGTCACGAAGGCCGGGAAGAATGTGACCGAGATCGTGACCCAAAGCGTGAGCGACGGCCCCCGCCCTAGGATCAGCACCAGAAGCGGCGTCAGCGCGACCAGCGGCATGGTTTGCGTGACAAGGGCAACGGGCATGAAAGCCTCGATGGCGCGCGGAAAGAGGCGCGAGGAAATCGCGAGCAGAAACGCAAAGCCAAGCCCCGCCGCCATGCCAAGGAAGGTGATCGGCAGGGTCTCGACCAGGGCCGCCAGAAGCCGTGTCTGCGCGCTTTCTGCCGTCGGGTCCAGAAACAGGTATTCGACCACGCCCCACGGCGTTTTCGAGATCAGGTCCGGCACGCCGGTCGCCTCGATGAAGGCCCACCAGACCAGAAAGGGCAGGGCAATCGTGCCGAAGGTCAGCGCGATGCGGCCCAAGGTGTGCCCGGCGCGGGGGGCTGCATCGGGCACGGCGGTGTTGAGCGTGACCGCGCGTGTGGACCCGACCGTGCGGGCAGCCAGCAGCGCGAACAGGCCATAGGACAGGCCCGCGATCAGCGTGGCGACCAATCCGATGCCCCAGAGCCGGTCAGGCTCGCCGCGCCCCAGCGAGCCCAGAAGATAAGCCCCGAGCCCCCAGCGCCCGCCGCCGCCGAATTCGGCAAGGATCGCGCCCAGCACCGCATTGGGTGCGGCCACGCGCAGCCCCGCAAGGATCGAGGGCAGCGCGCCACGGAACTGCACGCGGCGCAAGATGTCCCAGCGCGTGCCGCCATAGGCGCGGATCACATCGGTCGCGCGGCTGTCGGCCTGGCTCAAGCCGATGACGGTGGCCGTCATGGTGACGAAATAGACCCCCAGTGCCGCAAGCGCGATCCGGGGGGCCATTCCGGACAGTGTCAGGACAAGGATCGGCGCGATGGCGATGGGGGGCAGGGCGAAGACCGCGATGTTCACGCCCCGAAAGAGCCTCAGCGCCGTGGGCGAAAGTGCGAACAGGACGCCCGCGCCGATCCCGAGCGCATTACCGATCAGGAACCCCATGGACGAGGCATAGAGCGTCGCGCCGATGTGGCGGGGATAATCGCCCCAATCGACCCAGAGCCGGATCAGGATTTCCGAGATGCCCGGCAGCGCGCCCCCCGCCACCAGATCGAGCCGCCCGACGATTTCCCAGATCAGGAGAAGGATCGCCGCATTGCGCAATCCGCGCCACGGGCCCGATGCGTCAGCCGCCATGCAAGACCTCGGCGATATGATCGCACACTCGGTGAAAGGCCGGGTCCGAAAACAGCCCCGGCGCACGGGGGCGGTCGAAGCCGACTTCGATCACATCGACGATCCGGCCCGGGTTCGCGTGCATAACGACCACGCGATCGGCCAGAAAGACGGCCTCGTCGATGCCATGGGTGACCAGAAGCGCGGTCGAGCCGGTCTCGGTCCAGATGCGTTGCAGCTCGAGATTCATTTGGCGGCGCAGGATCTGGTCAAGCGCCCCGAACGGCTCGTCCATGAACAGGAACTGCGGATGCGTGACCAGCGCGCGGGCGATGGCGACCCGTTGGCGCATCCCGCCGGACAATTCGCCGGGCAGCGCGTTCTCGAACCCTTTGAGCCCGACAAGCTCGATCATGTGCTGGATGTGGTCGCGGGCCTGCGCGATCGGGCGGCCTAGCACCTCGAGCGGCACTTCGACATTGCGCCGTACGTTCCGCCAAGGCAGAAGCGCCGCGTCTTGGAATGCAACCCCGGTCTCGCCGGCCTTAGCGGCACCCATCGGGGTCTTGCCTGCGATCCGCACCACGCCGGTATCGGGCGTTTCTAGCCCTAGTGCGACACGCATCACCGTAGACTTACCGCATCCCGAAGGGCCAATAATCGCCGTGAACGAGCCTTTGGGGCAGGACAGGGTTATGTCGCGCAAAGCCTCTACCACCTTGCCCCGCCCCGAAAAGGTTTTTCCTACCCCGGAAAGAGAAATTCCATCCGGGGTCACGCTCAGATCTCCTCAAGCAGTGTGGTGTCGAACATATCGCGGGTGCCCTTTATGCCTACCTCGGCCAGGGCGCGCAGATTTGCCTCAATCCCTTCCTCGGTCATGCCCATATAGCCCGCCGGGCTTTCCATCAGAGGTTGCTGAGCATTGTTGAAGAAGATCTCGTTCTCGATGCTCCGGCCCGTCCCGGCGAACCAGGTATCGGCCCATTTCGGCGGCCAGCCATTCGGATCCTTGAAGTTCGCTTCCCAGCCCTTACGCGAGGCCCGCAGCCAGGCCACCAGCTCGGCGCGCTTAGAGGTAAGCGTTTCCTCGGTCACGACGACGGTGTCGTTGTAGATTGTGAAGCCGAAGTCATAGAGCAGAAAGGAGGTCGCCTCGACGCCCTGCTGGCTGATCGTGTAGGGCACGTTGGTCGTGAAATCGAGGCTGGCGTCGATCTCGCCCCGGATCAGCGGGGTCGGGTCGTAGGCATAGGGCACGATGTTCACCTGACCGGGGTCGATGCCGTTCAGCGCCAGCATGGCGTTGACCGAGATCACGTTCACCGGCGGCACAGCCAGCGTTTTGCCAATCAAGTCGCGGGGCTCGTTGATCGGGTTGGACGCCAGCGAGACGATGCCGATCGGGTTCTTCTGATACTGCGCGCCGATGATCTTGAAGGGCGCGCCCTGTTCCACGATGGCCTTGATTGTCGTGTCGGGCGTGGTCAGCGCCAGATCGGCGCGGCCCGCGATGATCGTGCTTTCCGGGATCACATCCGGGCCGCCGGACAGATAGGTCAGATCAAGGCCTTCCGCGGCATAGTAGCCTTCGTCGATGCCGATGAAGTAGCCGGCGAACTCGGCGTCGTTGATCCATGCGGCTTGCATAGTGAAGGGCGTAGAAGCGCGGGCGCGCAGAGGTATGGACGCAGCTGCGGCGGTTGCGGCAGCAGTTCCCAGGAAGTGACGGCGGTTCAGTCTGAGGCTCATTGGGAAGGGCTCCTCTTGTTGCGATGGGTCAGGCAAGGCCTTGCAGGCGTTGAAGCTCCTGCAGGGGCGGTGTGTCGGCGATCTGCTTGGGTTCGAGCAGGGGCCACTTCACGCCGCGGGGCCGCTTGGCGCGGCGCTCGACCACATGGGTGCGCGTTGGCGTGAATATCGTGTCAACGAGAATGTCGGTCTCCGAGGGCTGCAACTGGTCCTCGACGAGTTGCACGTCATGTACGACGGCGTGGACCGGCGTGTCGTCATCTACGAGGCCAAGATCCGTGAACATGCCCCATTCCAGGTCGAAGAAGCCGTGCCCCTTGCCGAACCGGACACCGTTGACGGAAACGGCAGACGCACCTGTCACTAGGTAGTCGAACCGGCCCTTTCGAGCGATCTCCTCCAGTGTGATCGGCACGCCGAAATGCTCCATCCCATCCAGCCAAGAGGCATAGAGTGCTGCGCCTTCAGGCACTGTTGCGGGATCCAGGTACAGGAACCCGCGGTAAATCCCGTAGGTCGACATCACGAATGGCTTGCCGGCCTCGATCATCCGACGCCGCAGGTCGGCTAGGCAGTTGTCGGGCGTAATAAAGGCAAAGCGGCTGTCGGCATAGGCCTGGTCCTGCACGACGCGTTCCGTGGCTGCTTCGGACCCTTCGAAATCTGGGATGACCTCTGCAAAGTTCATGTGGAAGCGGGTGTCCGGTCTCGCCACGTCCTTCAGTTTCGTCCATATCTTTTCGCGGATTGTCTTGGAGGTCGACATGGTGTCCATTTCGTGTGTTTCATTGTTTCACAACCATGAAACAAGAGTTCCAAACGTCAAGAGAAATCGTGCCCCATGGCCTCACGACTGATCCTCAGAATCCAGGAGCGTTCGTCGCGCCTGACATCGAGCGAGAGGAAGATAGCGCAGGTTCTCTTGCAAAATCAGGGCCTTGTCGAAACGCACACCGCCACGGAACTGGCTGCACGCGCCGGCGTTTCAAAGGCCACAACTGCTCGTTTTTTCCGCAGTTTAGGTTATGCCGATTTCGAGGAGGTTCGGCTTCAGGCCCGTGAAGAGCGCAACCGGCGCGAGCCCTATTCAGACCTCGAATCGATATCCCAGCCCGCAACCTTTGGGCGGACAATTTCCGACCATCTCGAACTGGAACTGCGCAACCTAACGCGGACCTTCGAGGAATTGCGCTCAGACCTGTTGCCCGAAATCGCGCAGATCCTCGAAACCGCGCCCCGCATATGGTTTGTGGGGTTCGGCGATGAACAAGGCGTGGCCCGGCTGGGTCAGTCGCTGTTCGCGCGGCTGCGTCACGGCGTACAAGAGCTGCGTGGGGAGGGGCAGACCTGGGCCAACGAGCTGTCGATGACAGGCCCGCGCGATGTGCTGATTGTGTTGACTTTCGAACCCCGACCCAAGGTTCTGAGATCACTGCTGGCCCATGCCCGAACCACGCGCATGCGGGTCATCACTCTGACCGATCATGCCTATGCGGCGCAGGCAGAACGGTTTTCGGAAGTGGTCCTGCCTTGCCATGTCGCGAGCTACGGCCCGTTTCCCACGCATGCCACAATGCTGTCGGTTTTGCGGTTGATCGCGGTTGCATATCTGGGCCGGAACCCTGAGGCTGTAGGCCAACGGATCTCGACCTTGGCCGCCATCGACGAAGAGCTGGATCAATTCGAGTGATCCTTGTGGGGCGAGACGTCAAGTTCCGCGTTTCCCCTGGCCTTAGGTGTCGCTGATCCCATTATTTTGTGGTGTGATGCTTTTACAGGGACGGCAGCAAGTACCATTCGGACTGTAATAAAGGGCAACGTTACATCGTGTGGCCAGTCAGATTGTGGCCACGGCTTCTCAAACCCAATTGTCTTGACTGCCAAATGGCAGTTTCACCAAATCGAGTTTCAAGTCGACCGTCCGCTCTCCGCCTACGTCAGCCAGCTTGCCGCCGCCCCTCGGATTCACAACGCATTTTGCTATCGGTTGCACTGTCGAAAAGAGCGCTCAGCCAAAAACGTTTAACCAATGTTATTAAACACTATTTTTAAAGCGTCCTTCGGAAGACCTAGGGCGGTCGGTTAGAGACAAACG
>CAZNMV010000197.1:0-5370 GCA_964573835.1 uncultured Aestuariivita sp.
GAGAATGTCGCGGCGAACTCGGGCGGCAGCTTCACGATCAACGTGATCGAAGGCGGCGGCATGAACCTCAAGGATGCCGATGCCCTGCGCTGGATGCAGACCGGCACGCCCGAGATCGCCTTCATCTGGCCGACCTTCATCGGCCGCGACGCCCCCGATCTTGCCAGCCTGTATGTCTACGGCTCGGTCTCGACCGCCGAGGAACATCTGCGTGCCCTTCCCGCAGTCGAAGAGGCGCTGACCACCGGTTTCGCCGAACGCAATATCCCCGTTGTGGGCTTCATGGCCCTGCCGATCATCGACGCCTCGTTGTTCTGCCGCGAACCGGTGCGGACACTGGACGAGCTGAAAACCCGCAAGCTGCGCGTCGGCTCGCGCGAGCAGGTCGAGACGTTCACGGCGCTGGGCGTGGCCGCGCAGATCGTGCCGCAGAACGAACTTTACGCCGCCCTGCAAACGGGCGTGGTGGATTGCGCGCTCTATGCCGCGCGCTTTACCAAGTCGATCTCGCTGCAAGAGGTGGCGAAACATGCCGTCTATACCGGCTTTCCCTTCCCGCCCGCGCCCTATGCGATCGTTGCCCACAAGGCCACGCTCGACGGTCTGAGCGCCGATAACCGTGCTGCCTTGGACAAGGCGCTGGTCACGCTGAAGGAGGACTCGTTCAAGTTCGATGGCGACGCCGCAGCCGAGGCTGCGTCCCGCGCCGACCTGACCGCGGCCGGCGTCACATGGTATGCCGATTTCAGCGAAGCCGACGTGGCCGCCATCCGCGAGGCTGCAGCCGCCACATGGCTGAAACTGGCCGAGGAAGGCGGAGACGCCGCCGTCGGGTATCGTGCGAGGATCCTCGAGCTGATCAATCAGTAAGGCCGGGTCCGAAACCTTGCTGGACCGGATGGACCGGGTGATCCTGGGTATCACCCGCGCCCTCGCCGCGTTGGGGGCAGCGGCCATCGCCGCCATGGCCGCACTGACGGTCATGGCGGTTATCATGCGCTATGTCGTCGGTGCGCCCTTCGCCTTTACCGAGGATCTTGCCGGCTTGATGCTGGTCAGCGCGGTCTTTCTGGGCATGCCGTATGCATTGGCAAGCCATGCCCATATCCGGGTGAACATCGTCCATGACCGCATGTCAGGCTGGCCCCGGCGCGCGCTTTTCCTTCTGGGTCAGTTGGTGTTTCTCGCTTTTGCGGCGGTGTTCCTGCGCGATGCGCTGGCCGATCTGAACCTGACCCGCATGCTGCGGCTGAAATCCGAGGTGGCGCGCATCCCGCTGGCCCCCTTCGTCGCGATGATGTCCATCGGTGTCGGGCTGGCGGCCATGGTCGCCGCATGGCAGATCCTGCGCCCCCCCTCTGCGGTCGTGGTCCAGCCCGAGATCTCCGAGAAAGGCTTTGACGCATGATCTGGCTGGCGATGGGCGGGACGCTGCTGGGCACGCTCTTGACCGGCGCGATCCTTGGCGCATCCCTGGGTCTGACCGGGTTCGTGATCTTGCACGTCTGGTCTGGTGGGGCCACCAGCCTTGGCGTGCAGGCGGTCTGGAACACCTTCAACACCTTCACCCTCACGGCGATCCCGCTTTTCATCCTGCTGGGGGAAATTCTTGTTGTCTCCGGGCTGGCGCGCGGGGTCTATCGTGCGATGTCGCCGGTCTTTGCCCGCCTGCCCGGCGGATTGCTGCACACCAATATCGCGGTATGCGGACTTTTCGGTGCGGTCAGCGGATCCTCGATGGCGGTGGCCGCTGCGGTGGGATCGGTCGCCTATCCCGAACTGACCCGGCGCGGCTATGACAAGGCGACGGTCGTGGGCAGCCTTGCCGGTGGCGGCACGCTGGGATTGCTGATCCCGCCCAGTCTCAGCCTGCTGATTTACGGCGCCTTCACCGAGACCTCCATCGGCAAGCTGTTCCTCGCCGGGATCATCCCCGGTGCGCTGGCCGCGGCTCTGTTCATGCTCTGGATCGGCTATGCGTCATGGCGCAATCCCGCGCTGGCCCCCGAACCCCGGCCCGAGATCGGCCTTGGCCGCGCCCTGCTGGGCCTGGTGCATATCTGGCCGCTTCTGGTCCTGATCGGGGCGGTGCTGGGCAGCCTCTTCGCGGGGCTCGCCACCCCGACCGAATCCGCGGGCGTGGGCGTGCTTGGAGCGATCGTGATCGGCTATCTGGCCGGCAATCTGACCCTGCGCGGCATCCTGCAGGCGCTAATGAACACGTTGGTGACCTTTTGCGTGATCGGCTTGGTCTTCATGGGCGCGGTGATCCTTGCGCAGTCCATCAGCGTCCTGGGACTGCCTCAGGAATTGCTGCGCGGGGTCGAGGGGCTTGGCATCGGCCCCTTGGGCATCCTTGGCCTAGTCGTGCTGCTCTATATCGTGATGGGGACGATCTTCGATGGGCTGTCGATGATGATCATGACCCTGCCCATCGTGTTCCCGCTTCTGATCGGGCTGGGCTATGACGCGGTCTGGCTGGGCGTGCTGATCACCCTGCTTATCGAAATCGGGATGCTGACGCCGCCCGTGGGCATGAACCTCTATGTGCTGACCGGCATGACCAACGGACAGGTCAGGCTGGGCCAGGCAGCGGTGGCAGCCCTTCCCTATTGGCTGGCGCTTTTGGTCCTGATCGTCCTGATCGTGGCCTTTCCCGGCATCGTCACATGGCTGCCCAGCCTCGTCTCACTGTAAAGGAGCCGCGCCCCATGCCCGCTTTTCTGGATCGTGCCCGCGCGCAAACCCTGATGGAGCAAGCAGGGATCGATGCGCTGATCCTGCTTTCACCCGAGGCGTTCCGGTATGCCACCGGCGCACCTGCCGGAGTGGCGACCATGTGGCGGCGGGCGGGTGCCGTGGCCGTGCTGGTGCCCGCCGATGCAGCCATGCCGGAAATGGCCGTGGCCAGCGATCTGTTCGCACCCGGTTTCCGCGCGGCCAGCCACATCACCGACCTGCGCGACACCCCGATCTGGGTCGAGGCGCTGGAGGCCAAAGGCTTCGACATCGCCGCCGCCGCCGCCCCCCAGATCGCCATGCGTCGCGCGGCGCATCCGGGACCGGCGGCGCGCCCCGCAACCTTCGACGCGGGCGCGTGCTACGCCAATCTGCGCGACGCGCTGGCCGAGCGTGGCCTGACCGAGGGTCGGATCGGGGTCGAAATGGGCGCCGTATCCGCCGAGGATTGGCCAACCCTGCAACAGGCCCTGTCCGGCCTCACGCTCGTCAATGCCACCCGCGTGATCCAGCGGCTGCGCGCCATCAAGGCACCAGGTGAGATCGACCGGTTGCGTCAGGCCGTGACACTGGCCGAAACCGGTATCCGTGCCGTGCAGGCCGCAATCCGGCCCGGCATCAGCCGCGACGCATTGGCGGGGGTCTGGTCCGACACGGTCCGGGCGCATGCGACAGGACTGAACCTGACGGGTGCGTGGGAATACATCTCGGTCGGGAGCAATCCCTGGGGCGGCAACGCCGTGGCAGAGCCCGGCGATCTGATCAAGATCGACGTCGGCTGCCTGATCGACGGCTATACCTCGGACACGGGACGCACGTTCGTTCTGGGCAAGGCGCCCCGCGCGGCAGCCGAGGTTCATGCTGCCCTTCTGGCCGGGTTTCACGCCGGTTTCGCCCGGCTGACCCCAGGCACGCCCCTGTCCGAGGTCCATCACGCCACAACCACCGCGATCCGCGCCCACGGCTTTCCCAGCTATGCGCGCGGTCATTTCGGCCACGGCCTCGGCACTGGACCGGGCAGCGAGGAGTGGCCCTTCATCAGCGCCGATGCCACCGAAATCGTCACCCCCGGCATGGTGCTGGCCTTTGAATGCCCATGGTACATCACCGGCCTCGGCGGCTTCATCATCGAAGACCAGGTCGAGATCACAGCGGATGGCCCCGTGTCGATGAACAGCCTGCCCCATGATCTGATCGCGCTCTGATCCGGCCCGCCCGGATCCATCTGCCATGCGACCGGCAATGCAGGCCCGGCTTCTCTGACACCGCTTCTGCGCAGGAAGGCACCCATGACCCATCACCTGAAAGCCAGCCCCGAAACCGTCGCCTGGGGTTATTTCGATGCCAGCCTGCCACCCGTCGCCGAGATCGACAGCGGCGACACCATCGTGATCGAGACCGTTTCGGGCAGCCCCGAACATCTGCCACCCGAAGGCCGGGGCTTTCATGTGCCGCCGGAACTTCTGGACATCCACGCCCGATCGCCCCGACAGGTGCCCGGGCACATTCTTTCCGGCCCGGTGGCGGTGCGCGGTGCGCAGCCCGGTCATGTGCTCGAGGTGCGTATCCTCGACGTGGCGCTGCGCCAGGATTGGGGCTGGAACATCATCCGGCCCCTCGCGGGCACCCTGCCCGAGGATTTCCCGATCGCCCGGGTGGTCAACATCCCGCTTGACGCGAAGGCCGGCATGGCGCGCCTGTCATGGGGGCTTGATCTTCCGCTGGCGCCCTTCTTCGGCGTGATGGGCGTGGCGCCGCCGCCGAACTGGGGCCGGATCTCCACGATCCAGCCCCGTGCCCATGGCGGCAATCTCGACAACAAGGAACTGGTGGCGGGCAGCACGCTCTACCTGCCCGTCTTCGCCGAGGGGGCACTGTTCTCCTGCGGCGACGGCCACGCTGCGCAGGGCGATGGCGAAGTCTGCGTGACCGCGATCGAGACCGCTCTGACCGGCACCTTCCGGCTGATCCTTCGAGAGGACATGCACCTCGCGCTGCCGCGCGCCGAAACGCCCACGCACCTGATCACGATGGGCCTGCACGAGGATCTGAACCGCTGCGCCGAAACCGCGCTGCGGGACATGATCGCCTGGATCGTCGCGCGCACGGGCCTGCCGCGCGAGGACGCCTACATGCTGTGTTCGCTTGCAGGCGACCTGCGGATCACGCAGACGGTGAACGGCAACAAGGGCGTCCACATGATGATGGCGAAGGCCCTTCTGGGCGGATGACAGCGACGGGGAGACGGGAGATGGCGGTGAAGGCAGCGACCATCGGGCTGGGGATCATGGGGCAGCGCATGGTCGAGCGCATGGCGGCGCACCCGGGCTATGACGTGGTGGCACTGTGGGACCAGAACCCCGAGGCCTGCCGCGCAGCGCAGGCGCTTGCCCCCGGGGCGACCGTGACCGCCAGCGCCGAGGCGGCGATCGCCGCGGCCGATCTGGTCTACCTCGCCTGCCCGCCGGTGTCGCACAAGCCCTATGCGCTGGCTGCGGCTGCCGCCGGCAAGGCGGTGTTCCTCGAAAAGCCGCTGGGCGTGGACATCGCCGACAGCGAGGAACTGGTGGCGCGGCTGACTGACGCCGGCGTGGCGGCGGCGGTGAACTTCACCCAGGCCGCAGGCGCTGC
>CAZNMV010000197.1:5380-6416 GCA_964573835.1 uncultured Aestuariivita sp.
GATGGCCGAGGTGACGGGTGCGGCGCATGCGGGCCAGCTCGGGACGCTGATGGGCGCCGACATCGTGGTGACCTACGCGGCCTGGCCGCGTGCCTGGCAGAAGGCGGCCGACTGGCTGCGTTTCCGCGCCGAGGGCGGCATGACGCGCGAGGTGCTGTCGCATTTCCTGTTCTTCTCGGAACGCGTGCTGGGGCCGCTATCGGTGGTCTGGGCGAAGCCCGGCTATCCGGCCGACCCGGCGCTGTGCGAAACCCACCTTCTGGCCCGGCTGGAGAGCGCCGGGGGGGCGCCGGTCAGCATTTTCGCCTCGGTCGGCGGCGCGCAGCCCGACCGGCAGGAACTGACGATCAAGGGCAGCGTCGAAAGCCGCCGGATCAGCGATTTCTACGTCAACGCTGCCTCTGACGGCGACGCGTTCCACGAGATCGCCGCCCGCCCCGCCGACCCGCGCATGGTCAGCCTGAACGCCCAGCTCGACGAGCTGCTCCTGTGTCTTCAGGGCCAGCCCCACCGTCTTGCCACCCCGGCCGAGGCGCTGCGGGTGCAGAAACTGGTCGAGACCATGCTGCGCGGGGTCTGATCACCGTCCGATCGCGTAGGCCTGCATCAGGCGGGGCGTGGCGGCCGCGCGCAAGAGCCCGTCCGGATCACGCTGCGCGGCGGTCATGCGGCCGATGCTCCACGCCTCGGCCTCCGTCACGCGGTGACCACGGGCAAGCAAATCGTCCAGCACGGGCTTGCCGAAGGATGCTTCGGCCAGCATCCCGCCGGGTTCGCGCGACCGCGGAAAGAAGCTCGACGGGAAGTGGGTCGAATGGAACAGCGGCGCGTCGATCGCTTCCTGCAGGTTCAGCCCGTGATGGACCGCGCGCAGTAAGAACACCAGTTGCCACTGGTCCTGCTGGTCGCCGCCCGGCGTGCCGAAGGCCATCCGCGCGCCGCCCTCGTGAAACGCCATCGACGGCGTGAGCGTGGTGCGCGGACGCCGCCCAGGTGCGAGCGAGGTCGGCAACCCCTCTTCCAGCCAGAACATCTG
>CAZNMV010000198.1:0-6387 GCA_964573835.1 uncultured Aestuariivita sp.
CAGGCCGCCATCCACTTCACGGGTGACGACGGCGTGGTCGCCTTCGACGCCCACTTCCGACGCGAAGGTCGCCTGGCTCCAGCCGAGCAGCGCCGACAGCATCTGGCCGGTGGCGTTCATGTCGTTGTCGATCGCCTGCTTGCCGCAGAGAACGAGACCGGGCTGTTCTTCCTTCACCACCGCGGCGAGGATCTTGGCGACGGCCAGCGGTTCGATGTCCTGGTGCACGTCATCGGCGGCGACCACGAGGATGGCGCGGTCGGCGCCCATGGCCAGCGCGGTGCGCAGGGTTTCCTGAGCCTGCTTCACGCCGATCGACACCGCGATGACCTCTTCGGCCTTCCCGGCCTCCTTCAGGCGGATCGCCTCTTCCACGGCGATTTCGTCGAAGGGGTTCATCGACATCTTGACGTTGGCGAGATCGACACCCGATCCGTCCGCCTTGACGCGGACCTTCACGTTGTAGTCGATCACGCGTTTGACAGGCACCAATACCTTCATCTGCGTCTCTCTCCTCATTCCCGCCCGGACGCGGCAAGCGACTCGGGCTCAGACTTGGCTCCGGGGCTTGATACCGGGGCAGGGGGCGCGGAAACAGGTCAAAATCGTCACGTTTCGGCGCAGGGACGTCGCGTAATTGACGCGGCCGGCATTTACGTCAAGTGCGGGCGGCTTACCGGTTCGCCCCCGGAACCCACAACACATCGGCGCGGCCTTCGTCGTTGGCCATGCGGGCGGCGACGAAGAACCAGTCGCTCAGCCGGTTGAGATACTTGACCGCCTCATCGTTGACCGCCTCCATCGTGGCCAGCTCGACCGCCTCGCGTTCGGCGCGGCGCGCGACGGTGCGGCAGACATGGAGCGCCGCCGACAGGCGCGACCCGCCGGGCAGGATGAAGCTGCGCAAGGGCTGCAGGTGGCCGTTCATCACGTCGATCTCGGCTTCGAGCCGCGCGACCTGCGCGGCGATCATGCGCAGGGGGGGGTATTCGGACTCGGCGTCCTTTTCCATGTCGGGGCGGCAGAGATCGGCGCCCAGATCGAACAGATCGTTCTGGATCGCGGCCAGTTGCGCGTCGATCTCGCCTTCGGCGTCCAGCCGGGCGACGCCCAGGAAGGAATTGAGTTCATCGACCGTGCCATAGGCGGTGACCCGCATCGCGTGCTTGGCCACGCGCGCGCCATTGCCCAGCGCGGTTTCGCCCGCATCGCCCGTTTTCGTGTAGATCCGGTTCAGCACGACCATGACTTACTCTCCCAGGCCAAAGAACATGAAGGCCGCGATCATCATGACCGCGATGAACTGGGCGGCGAGGCGCCAGCGCATCATCTTGTTGCCGTATTTCTTGTTGGTCTCGCCGCCTTTGGCGAAACTGCCGATGCCCAGCATCAGGATGATGACGACCGCTGCCATCGCCAGCAGGATCATCAGGAAGAGGGGATTGTCGGCCATGTCTCTCTCGTTCTTTCGGGTCAGGGTGACGATCTAGCGGAGCTTTGGCGAAAAGCGAAGGGTCGCGTCAGATTCGCGCGGATATCGCGTCAAGCGCCCGGTCGGGAAGCGTGCGGTGCAGGATCGCGGCGATCTGCGTGGCACCGGTGATGCGATACCGCGCCCGGGGGCGCGCGCTTTCCAGCGCACGGATCACCTGCGCCGACACCGCCGATGCCGGCAGTTCGAAAGCGTCCTTCTTCCCGCTGCCCTCATACAGCCGCTTGAGCAGGCCGTTTTCATATTCGGCGCGGCGGGGCGAGTTTTCCCAGTCGATCCAGCGCTCGAAAAAGGGAATGCCCTTGACGCGGAACATGGTGGTGATGGGCCCGGGCTGGATCAGCACGACATGGATGCCGGTGCCGCGCAGTTCCACGCGCATCGTGTCGGACATGGCCTCGAGCGCGCGCTTGGTCGCGGCATAGGCGGCACGCCAGGGGATATAGGTGAAGCCGAGCGCGGACGAACACTGCAGGATGCGCCCCTGACCCTGCCTGCGCATCACGGGGATCACCTGCCGCGTCAGGTCGTGCCAGCCGAAGAAGTTCGATTCGAAAATCTCGCGCAGGCCCTCGGTCGGCAGGTCTTCGGCTGCGCCGAAAAACCCGTGCGCGCCGTTGTTGAAGAGCGCGTCCAGCCGCCCGCCCGTGGCCTCGAGCACCTCGCCCAGACCGTCGCGGATCGTGGCGGCGTCGCGGTAGTCGATCAGCGGGGCCTCGAAGCCTTCGCCGATGAGGCGGGCGCAATCCTCTGGCCGGCGGCACGAGGCAAAGACGCGCCAACCGCGCGATTTCAGCGCGCGCGCCGCATCTTCGCCGATGCCGGAGGAACAGCCGGTAATCAGGATCGTCTTCTGGGTCATGTCGCGCGCTCCGCCGGGGTCGCGACACTAGATGGCGCGGGAAGGGCCGGTTGGCAATCAGCCCGCAGGCGGGCCAAGCAGGAATTCCGCCATCCAGCCGACGCGCCCGTCCCGGGTGCGCAGCTTTACCCAGCCGGCCCCGTCGTCGGAAATCACCTCGACCTCGTCGCCGCGCACAAGGCTGCCCATCACGCCGAAGTTGGTGCCCGGGCCGCTGCGCATGTTCACGCGGTTGCCGGTGACCATGCGCATGTCGGCCTGACGCGGTTGCAGCAGGACACCGGGGACCGCCGGGTCGGCGCCCTGATCCCCGACCTGCTGCAAGGGCCGCGCGAAGAGCACGCTGCTCTGTTCCAGCGAAACGAGCGTGATCTCGGGCGGGCTGTCCGTCGCCGCGGGCGTTGCGGCCGGGGCGGGATCGCTGCGCGGTGTGACCGTGACCTCCTTCACCGCCAGCGCCATCTCGACGGGTACGACGATGGGCGGCGTTGCGGGTTTCGCGGCTTCGGTCAGGGCGCGCTCGGCCTGTGCCGCGGCGCGGGCTTCGGTGGCGGCCGCCATCAGTTCGGCCTTGCGCGGCACGAAGTCGGCACCGCCGCTTTCCTCGTAGAAAGCCCAGCCGAGAAAGACAAAGGTGAGCAGAATGAACTTCTTCAAAACATTCCCCCCCGGGGACAACCGTTACATCACACGTCGGGCCCTCATGGCAGCGGGGCTTGGTCCGACACTCTAGCAGATAAGGCGATTCGATGCGCCCCTTCACCCGAAAAACCGCATCAGGCGGCGAATGGGGCGCTGGGCGTGCCCCTGCGACCACGCCGCTTGCCGCGCCGCGCAGGCCCGCGTATCACAGCATCTATGACCGAGCTGACGGACGACCCCAACATCAACCCCTCGGAAGTGTCCGAACCGCTGCGCCGCGCGATCGGTGAGCGGTATCTGACCTATGCGCTGTCGACGATCATGCACCGCGCGCTGCCCGATGCGCGCGACGGTCTGAAGCCGGTTCACCGCCGGATCATCTATGCTATGAGCCGGTTGCGGCTGAATGCGGGGGGGCGATTCCTCAAGTCCGCCAAGATCAGCGGCGACACGATGGGCGACTTCCACCCCCATGGCGATGTCGCGATCTATGACGCGATGGCGCGGCTCGCGCAGGATTTCAACGTCCGCTACCCGCTGGTGGACGGGCAGGGCAATTTCGGCAACATCGACGGCGACAACCCCGCCGCCAGCCGATACACCGAAGCCCGCATGACCGTGGTGGCCGAGGCGCTGCTCGAGGGACTGGACGAGAACGCGGTCGATTTCCGCGACAATTACGACGGCCGCCTGACCGAGCCTTCGGTTCTGCCCGCGAGCTTTCCAAACCTGCTGGCCAATGGGTCGTCGGGGATCGCGGTGGGGATGGCGACGAACATCCCGCCGCACAACATCGCCGAGCTCTGCGACGCCTGCCTGCATCTGATCAAGACGCCCGACGCGCGCGACGACACGCTTCTGAACTTCGTGCCCGGCCCCGATTTCCCTACCGGCGGCGTGATCGTGGAAGACCGCGAGACGCTGGAGCAGGCCTATCGCACCGGACGCGGCAGCATCCGTCTGCGCGCCACATGGGAGGTCGAGGATCTGGGCCGCGGCCAGTGGCAGATCGTGGTCACCGAGATCCCCTACCAGGTCCAGAAATCGAAGTTGATCGAGAAGCTGGCGGAAATCATCCAGACCCGGAAGGTGCCGCTTCTGGCCGATGTGAGGGACGAGAGCGCCGAGGATGTGCGCGTCGTGCTCGAACCGCGGTCGCGGAACGTGGAACCCGATGTGCTGATGGGGATGCTTTTCCGCAACTCGGATCTCGAGGTGCGGTTCGCGCTGAACATGAACGTGCTGATCGACGGGGTGACGCCCAAGGTCTGTTCGCTCAAGGAGGTGCTGCGCGCTTTCCTCGACTTCCGGCGCGAGGTGCTGATCCGCCGGTCGGGTCACCGGATGGAGAAGATCGACCACCGGCTCGAAGTGCTGGAAGGGCTGATCGTCGCCTTCCTGAACCTCGACCGGGTGATCGACATCATCCGCTATGACGACGACCCGAAGGGCGCGCTGATGCGCGAGGACTGGTCGAAGGACCACCCCCGCGCGATGTCCGAGAAGGATTATGTCGGCCCCGCCCCGGGCGAGGGCGAACTCAGCGATCTTCAGGCCGAGTCGATCCTGAACATGCGCCTGCGGTCGCTCAGGCGGCTGGAGGAGATGGAGCTTCTGCGCGAACAGGCCGCGCTGATGGAGGAACGCGCAAACCTCGAAGACCTGCTGGAGGACGAAAGCCTGCAATGGGCCAGGATCGCCGATCAGCTGCGCGAGACGAAGAAGACCTTCGGCAAGGATTATCCCGGCGGCGCGCGCCGCACCCGCTTCGGCGAGGCGGGGCAGATCGAGGACGTGCCGATCGAGGCGATGATCGAGCGCGAACCGATCACGGTGGTCTGTTCGCAGATGGGCTGGATCCGCGCGATGACCGGCCATATCGACCTGACCCGCGAGATGAAGTTCAAGGATGGCGACGGGCCGCGCTTCATCTTCCATGCCGAGACGACCGACAAGCTGTTGCTGGCCGGGTCCACGGGACGGTTCTATACGCTGACGGCGGCGAACCTGCCGGGCGGGCGTGGCATGGGCGAACCCGTGCGCCTGATGATCGACCTGCCGAACGAGGCCGAGATCACCGATCTCATGATCCACCGCCCGGGCGCGAAGCTCATCGTCGCCTCGGACGCGGGCAACGGCTTTGTCGTCCTGGAAGACGAGGTGGTCGCGCAGACCCGCGCGGGCAAGCAGGTGATGAACCTTGGCCCCGGCGAAAAGCTGACCGTGGTGCGCCCGGTGTCGGGCGATCATGTCGCCGTCGTGTCGCAGAACGGCAAGTTCCTTGTCTTCCCGATGGAGGAATTGCCCGAGATGGCGCGCGGCAAGGGCGTGCGGCTGCAGAAATACAACCTCGCCCGTGGCAAGCAGGGGGCGCTGGAACTGGACGGGGGCCTGAGCGACCTGACCACCTTCGCCTGGGCCGAGGGTCTGCGCTGGGAAATGGGCGGCGGAAAGACGCGGCACGAACCCGACCTCACCGAATGGCTGGGCAAGCGCGCGGGCGTGGGCAAGAGGCCGCCGCATGGCTTCCCGCGCGGCAACCGGTTCTGACGGCTTCGTTGTTTGCACCGTTGGGCAAATGCGACTACCTATGACCGCGATATTCAAGGCACTGAGGTTGCGATGACCCGGATACTGGCATTCCTGTCGATGCTCGTCCTGCTGGTGGCCTGTGCCGAACAGCCGGTTGCCGATGCACCGCTGACTGACCTCGGCGAATTCCGTCTGGGCCACAATGTCGTCGTCGCGCCGAAGATGCAGAAGGTGCCCATCTCGCGCGAGGCGACCGAAGAGGAATGGGTCACTTCGCTCACCAATGCCTTCGCCGAAAGGATGGGGCGGTACGAGGGGTCGCAGCTCTATCATCTGGGCGTGTCGGTGGAAGGCTATGCGCTGGCCCCGCCGGGCGTGCCGCTGGTCGCAACGCCCAAGTCGGCGCTGGTGATCCTTGTCACGGTCTGGGACGACGCCGAGGCGAAGAAGCTGAACGAAGAGCCCGAACAACTCGTCATCTTCGAGGATTTCGGCGAAGGCGCGATCGTGGGATCGGGCATGGTCAACACCCGCGAAGAGCAGCTGCAGAACCTGTCCGTGAACGCGGCCGCCCGGATCGAACGTTTCCTGGCCGAGATGCACGCGGAAAAGGGCTGGTTCACCAAGCGCGACATCCCGGCCGAAGAGGTTGCGGAGCTTCCCGCCGCGGTGCCGGAAGAGGGCTGAAACCCGAGCGGGCGCGCGGGGCAACCGGCGCTTGATTTTCCGGTCCGAACAAAATACATCGCCCGCGCAGAGGAAACCGGGTGACGCAAACCCAACTGAAAAAGGGCGCCAAGAGCGATGGGCAAGGCAAAGTTCGAACGCAACAAACCGCACGTGAACATCGGCACGATCG